>DASXVI010000334.1:0-3828 GCA_036504315.1 Nitrospirota bacterium | reverse complement strand
CGAATGCTTCCTCCCGCCGTCCTCTTAGAAAAAGCCTTAGATAATTGATCAGGTCCGGTCCGCAATCCGACACCTTCTTTTTTCTCGCCTTCTCTTTCAGAAGAAACGAGCAGATATCTCTCAACAGACGCAGCATTACCGCCGCCTTTATTGTCATCCCCGGTATTTCCAGAAGGTCCTTTGTCGGCGCCTCATGGATGTCTGAAAGCGTTTTGTATTTATCCAGGAGTATCAGTGCGATTATCCGGCTATTCCTGTTGGGCATTGAAATTCCAAGGACCAATTCCAATATCTCGAAATCAAGAAAACCGTCCAGACCGTCCTGAAGATACCTTTGGATTAATATCTTTCTCGCTTGCATATGTCCTCCCCAAGATGAGATTTATAAGAAATATATCTTAGGGACATCAAAAAAACACCTGTAGGATTTGTCAGGGGTAGGGAGAAGGAAGGTCTTAGTCCAGGTGTACGAGGCCGAGGTCAAGCCCGATTGCCGCCGCATGGATGCTGCTGACCGCATCGAGCTTTTCTGTGATTGAATGGATGAAATAGCGGACGGTCCTTTCGGAAATCCCCATTATAACGGAAATCTCCCAGGCGGTCTTGCCATGGACAAGCCATTTCAGTGTCTCGGTTTCCCGTGCAGAAAGTTTCTTATAGCTCCTTATTTTCTGGTTTTGAATGATTTTTTCGATAGCCTGATGCAGATGAGGCACCACCAATTCAATAATAACCTCTGTCCTGACCTCTTTGCTCAACCCGGAACCGGAAAAAGAAATTAGGCTTCCGCGGGTACCCTTCAAATTCCTGGCTCCGTGGGTATATCCCTTATCGAGCTTAAAATCCGTAGACAGCTTGAGGAATTCTTTTGGCACACTGTTCCGCTTGTATGTGTCTTCCCAGTACTGGACTGCAAAATCCTGAAAATGCTTTTTAAATATAGGGTCGTCGAGATGGTACTTGCGCTCGACATACAGGTTGACCCATTCTTCAGGAAAATTAATATTTAATGTATGGTAGGGTTCGTTAATTACCGAGCCCTCCATTCCGCCAAAGACGCAAGTCGCATAATCGTAGGAGAACAGACTACCGATATCCCGAAGCAGTCCAGACAGGTCTTCTTTGGTTTCGCAGACAATGCACCGGTATATCAGGTCAAGCAAGTCGTTGCTCTCCCGACCGGTCAATACCCCTTCTGTCGTAATAGTTCTTTTCATTGACGGGAATCATAACATAATCGGTTATCTTTTTTTCTTTTAGTAAATTATTTTGTTAAGCGCTTTCCTGGAGTATTTAAATTATCTGAGATAAATTGGTTTCCTCTTGAAAGGAGGGGAACCATGAAAGCTCGGAACATAGTCCATGAGGAAGACGGCTATACCTTGAAAATTATTGAAAAAAAAGATGAACTTAAGAAATCCTTTTTATTAAGGCATAAGATTTTCGCCGAGGAACTGGGCTGGGTCGAAAGGAACTGGGACTGTCTTGAGATTGATGACTATGACGATGAGTCTGTCCCGTTCGGTGTTTTCGATATATCTGAAAACCTCTGTTCATATATGCGGGTAATCAGCGGCGGTAAAACTTTCATGCTGGAAAAAGAGTTTGGTTTTTTGATAAATTCAGACCACAGCTTAAGGAAAAGCCCGGATACTTGCGAGTTGTCCAGGCTTTGTGTAGACCCCGCTGCCAGGAACATGACAATAAAGGGAAATTTTGGTATCCACAGCACGACTGTCCTCTTGTTGAAGGGCATCTACAGGTGGTGCATGGAGAACGGGGTAAGGTTCCTGTACGCGGTCACCGATGAAAAAGTTGGAAGGCTTTACAGGGCTAAGGGGTTCCCCTTCATACCCGTCGGGACCCCGGTTGTCATGCCGGATGGAGTGAAGGCGGTTGCCCTGCTGATGGACTGGGAGGAGTTCGAAAGGATAAATATCCAGAAGAAACCTGAATTTTATAAATGGTTTCGGGAGTTCGGAAGCGCAAATTAGAGACAAAAAAGCCGGACAGCTCAAATGCCGTCCGGCTTCTTTGTCTTTCAGAAGGGGGATTCCTAAAAGACAGTGCAGTCTTAACCGAGTATCGCCTTCAGGTCTTCCTCAGGCGTAGTTATCGGCTTGATGCCGAACTTTTCCACGAGTATGCCAAGGACATTCGGTGTTATGAACGCGGGCAGCGAAGGCCCGAGGCGGATGTCCTTTATCCCAAGCGCAAGCAGGGTCAGAAGTATCGCGACGGCCTTCTGCTCGTACCACGAGAGTATCATCGAGAGCGGCAGGTCGTTCACGCCGCAGTTGAACGCCTTGGAGAGCGCGACTGCTATCTGGATGGCAGAATACGCGTCGTTGCACTGGCCGATGTCGAGAAGCCTGGGTATGCCGCCGATGTCGCCGAACTCGAGCTTGTTGAAGCGGTACTTGCCGCAGGCGAGGGTCAGGATTACGCAGTCATTAGGCACAGCCTGGGCGAACTCTGTGTAGTAGTTCCTGCCGGACTTTGCCCCATCGCATCCGCCTACCAGGAAGAAATGCTTTATCTGCCCGGCCTTCACCGCATCGATTACCTTGTCCGCCACGCTCATTACCGTGTTCCTGCCGAAACCGGAGAGAATCGACTTCTCATCCCCGTCCACCGCAAAGCCCTCGGCCGCAAGCGCCGCATCTATGACAGGCGCGAAATTCCTGTCCGAGATATGCTTAACCCCCGGCCACTGCACCAGCCCGCAGGTGAATATCCGGCCCTTGTAGGTATCCCGCGGCTGCTGTATGCAGTTGGTCGTCATCAGTATCGCGCCCGGGAAGGCGTCGAATTCTTTGGCCTGGTCCTGCCACGCGCCGCCGTAGTTGCCGGAGAGGTGGGCGTATTTCTTCAATGCCGGGTATGAGTTTGCGGGGAGCATCTCGCCGTGGGTGTAGACATTTATGCCCTTGCCCTCGGTCTGCTTCAGAAGCCCCTCCAGGTCCTTCAGGTCGTGGCCGGATACGAGTATAGCCTTGCCCTTCTTCGGGGTGATGCGTACCGGGGTAATCTCCGGGTGGCCGTAGGCGCCGGTGTTGGCTGCATCGAGCAGCTCCATCGCGCGCAGGTTGGCCTCGCCCGCCTTCAGGCAGAGGCCGAGCAGCTCGCCCGCGTCCGGCTTGTCTGCGGCAATGTAGTCGAGCGCCTCGTATATAAATCTGGAAACGGCCGGGTCGTACTGGCCGAGTATCATAGCGTGGTCGGCATACGCGGCAACGCCCTTTATGCCGTAGGCGAGCAGTTCCTGAAGGCCCGCCAGGTCCTCACCGTGGCGCGCAATCCTGTCCTCGATGGAGAACGCTGCCGCGTCGGCGACCGTTCCGTCGGTCGTCAAAGCCGGGGCATAGACCGCCGGGCCTGACAGAATTTCCGGGGTCTTGCCGGCCTTTGCGCAGGCGGCCTCGTATAGTTCCTTCGCCTTGCCGCGCATCGCGACGGCTTCGTTTATCAAAACGCCGAGGCTCTCAGGGTCGAAGTTGACGTTGGTGAGTGTCGAGAACACGGCCTTTACGGCGAAGCGGTCAATCGCCTCGTCCGATTCGCCAAGCGCGGCGGCCCTCCCGGCATACATCGCAAGGCCCTTGACCGCATAAAGCAGCGCGTCCTGCAATGCGGCGGTCTTGGCGTCCTTGCCGCATACTCCCTTTACGGTACAACCCTTGCCCTTGGCGGTCTGTTCACACTGGTAACAGAACATATTTTATTCCTCCATTTTGCGGTTAGCAGCATCGTTGGAAACTATTATATCAATATGCTTCCGCATTACAGCATGAAGGCTCAATGAATAACATGATATATGTCAGGTTT
>DASXVI010000333.1:0-4430 GCA_036504315.1 Nitrospirota bacterium | reverse complement strand
ATAAAATACTTCAGCATTTCCGTAAAAGAGCATTTTTCCAGGTATCTCTTCCGCTCCGGCAGGTACATGAGCCTGATGAAGTCCATCCTCCGCGAGAACTACCTGCCCGAGGACCTGGTATTCCTGGCGCTTATCGAGAGCGGGTTTAACCCGAAGGCGTACTCCTTTGCGGCGGCCAGCGGGCCGTGGCAGTTCATCAGGGGAACCGCGGTCAGGTATGGCCTGAAGGTAGACCGCTATGTGGACGAGCGGCGCGACCCTATAAAGTCCACCCGCGCGGCGGCGGCATACTTAAACGACCTCTACAAGATGTTCGGGAGCTGGCCCCTCGCTTTGGCGTCCTACAACTGCGGCGAGGGCAATGTCGCGCGCGCGGTAAGCAGGAGGGGCACCGAGGACTTCTGGGAGCTTCGCAAGAGCCGGTCCCTCCCGACCGAGACAATGGAATATGTGCCGAAATTCCTTGCGGCCAAGCTCATAGCCAACGACCCCAAGAAGTATGGCTTCGATGATGTCCAGTATGATGCGCCGTTCCAGTTCGAGGAGGTCGTCCTCGACAGGTGCACCGACATAGACCTGGTCGCCAAATGCTGCGAGGTCCCGGTCGAGGATATCAAGGACCTAAACCCGGAGCTTATCCGGGGCTGCACCCCGCCCTACCTCCAGACTTATAACATCCGACTCCCGAAGGGGACGAAGGAGAAGTTCCTGACGGCCTACGCGGCGCTCTCCGACGAGGAGAAGACCGCCAGACCCAGGCCTGTCGAGAACAAAGCAAGACGTTATGTGGCAAAGAGGGGCGATACGCTCAAATCCGTCGCAAAGAAATTCGACCTCACTGTCGCGGAACTTGCGGTCAGGAACAACATGCGCCTGTCGGCACGGCTTCGGAAGGGCCAGCGGATAGTTATCCCGAGCCTCGACGGGCCGGACTCAGGCAGCGTCAGGACAGCCTCCGCAAAAGGCGGGAAACGCACAACCGCAAAGTCCTCATCTTATACCGTAAAGAAGCGCGATACGCTTGCCCGGATTGCCAGGAAGACCGGCCTCAGCGTCAAGCAGCTCGCGTCGCTAAACGGCATCGCCGCAAACAGCAAGGTCAGGCCCGGTCAGAAGCTCAAATTAGTCGGCGGCGGCTCGGATACGGCCCAACCGGACGACAACTCCAAGCTCGTCCAGAAGGTGTCCCTTTCGGGAAAGAAAGCCGCAAAGAAGTCTGCGTCGAAGGCGATCGGAAATTCCTATACCGTCAAGACCGGCGATACCATTTACAGCATCAGCAAGAAGTACGGTATCAGCACAGGCGCTTTGATGAAGGCCAACGGGATGGGCAAGCCGAAGATAAAGAAGGGCCAGAACCTTGTGATACCGGAAGCGGCGTAAAGGCTTTCACCACAGAGGCATAGCGACACAAAAGAAAGCCAAAATATCGAAAATCAAAGCCCCCTGAATAAGGGGGCTTTTTTGTACCTGCTTGTTACTTATCAATATAAATATTCCCTCGCGGACGGCCCGGAGTAAGATACAAAAAAAGCGGCCCCAATCAGGGCCGCTTTCGTTTGCGTATCTTTTGCTTTACTTCTTCGCCGGGGCTGCGGGGGCCGGAACTGCAGGCTTCGAGCCGGGCGTCATCGGGACGACCTTTACGGCAGGGGGTGCGGGCTGGCCAGCCGGAGCCGCGCCTTCCTTGCCCGCGCCCGCAGGGGCGGCCTGCGGTATCGCCACACCCTGAGAAATCGGCATCGCGTTCTCGTCCGCCGGGACCGGCTTGCCCTCAAGCTGTGCGAGCTTTACCTGCGCGTCGCGCTTCCACCTTGAATCCGGGAATTCCTTGATAAGCTGGTTCAGCTTTGCGATGGCTTCGTCCTTCTTGCCGGAGAGCCTGTAAACCTCGGCCTGGCGGTAGAGGGCCTCGTCCTTGAAGAGGGCTTCCGGCGAGTTGGCGGCCTTGTTGTATGTATCGACAGCCGCCTGCGCGTCCCCGGTTTCCTCATAGGCCGCGGCAAGGCGCATGGTCGCGAGCGCGGTCATAACCTTGTCTCCAGAAGCCTTCTCAAGGAGCTTCTTGTATTCGCCGACCGCGTCCTTGGAGTTGCCAAGCTCCATCTTGGCGTTCGCCTGGTAATACAGGGCAAGGTTGCTCTTGTCGGCCATCTTGCCGAACATCTCCTCGGCTTTCTTCATCCGCTCGTCCGCGTTCATCGGCTTCTCGCCGGGCACGGCCGAGTTGATATCGTAATACATCAGGGCCTCGCCCTGCTTCGCCATCATTTCCTTGGAGGACTCGCGCATCATGAGCGATACGAGTATTGCCGCCACCAGCAGGACGCCGACAACGCCGAGGACGATGTATGCGGCCGTCGTGTTCTCCTGGATGTAGGCTCCGACCCTGCGGGACAGGCTCTGAAACTCGTCCGGGGCCGTGAGCATGTCCTTCTTTTTTCCGGTTTTCTTCCTGAAGGTCTTCAATTGGTCCTATCCTCCCAGTATAGTATTAACTATCTTTCGTGAGTTCTGAAATACTTTGACGATTGCCTTTTTGTCGAGGCCCGCGCCCGAAAGGACGCTCTCGGCGAACTCGTCGGTTATCAGGTCGCCCGGCTCGTGCGAGTCGGTGTCTATCACCATCTCCGCGCCGACAGACTGGGCGAGCGCCGCCACATGGCCGTTGGTCAACGAATGCCCCTTGCGGGCCGTAATCTCCAGATAGACGCCCTTCTTTGCCGCAAGGGCCGCGTCCGCCCTGGTTATCAGGCCGGGGTGCGCTATGATGTCCGCGCCTGCCATTATCCCGGCGCGGTTGGTCCCGGGTGCGACAGGCTCGACGATAGTCTCGCCGTGTATGACGACAAGCTGCGCGCCGAGCTCCCTCGCCTGCTTTACGAGGTCGTGGATAATCGCGGGCGGGACATGCGTAATCTCTATGCCCGGCACTACCGTGACCTTGGTAAGGCCCGAAAGCTCCTGCGCAACCTTGACTATCCTCGGGACGATGAAGTCGATATTCGAGCTGTCGGCGTGGTCCGTGAGGCCGATGGCCTCATAGCCCTTTACCTCGGCCCTCCTGACGAGTTCCGCAGGTATCAGCACCCCGTCCGAAAACAGCGTATGTGTGTGCAAGTCAATCATTCCGAACCCCTCGTGAGATTTTGAAATTACCATAAAAACAGTTGCGTTTCAAGGATAAATTGGCCAAGGTGCTGGGTTGGAGGAACTGATGCGCCTTAATGTAAAGTATATGAGTAAGGGTTACGCCTGAAGATCACATCGTCCGACAGATCTAAGATATCCTTGCCCTCCTGCAAAAGGTCGTCATACCCGCCTTTTTCTACAACTTTCATTTTCTTATAATCAACGCAATAATCGCCGGCAAGACTCAAAATCCTCGAGTCATCGAGCATTATCATATCAGAGCTTCCGCCGATTCCGGTGGAACCGCTCCTAAACAGGCTCGACCCTACCATGTAAGGGGGGCATTTTATGCCAAGCAGGTCGAGGATAGGGGGCGCAATATCGGTCTGGTCGCCTACCATGTCCCGCCGCTTCGGGAATGAAGCCTCCAGATAAGGGGCCGATACGACGATCGGGATCTGGTACATATACCGGGCAGCCATAAGGCCATCTTTTATTTCGAACCCAAGTTTTTTCAAGTCTTCCTCGCCGGATGTGCCTTGATGGTCGCCGTACACGACTGTAATTGCATTATGACGTTCATGCTCGGTCTCGCGCCAGTAAGTTTCAAGGCATCTATCGGCATAATTAATAGCTTCCAGATAGTCCGCCAGCCTGCCGTGCAAACCGTTCACCTTTTTTGTCAAACCGTTTTTCAAATCCTGCGGTATTCTAAACGGGTCGTGCCCGCTCAAGGTTATCATGAACGCAAAATAAGGCTGCGGCACCCCTTTGAGCTTCCCGGTGACCTGCCTGAAAAAATCCATGTCTGACAGGCCGTGCCCTACCTTCCGTTTGATATCGAAGTCTTCCTTTGAATAATAGCGGTCGAAACCCATCCTCCTGTACGCGTTCACCCTATGATAAAAATCGCGATAATTGGCATGGAAAACCACGCAATGATAACCCTTGGACTTCAGGATGGAGACAAGTCCCTTGTAATCATGGTCCATATGGTTGGTATATATATTGCCGTACTTGTTATCGGCAAAACACGACATGAGGGTCTCAAACTCACAATGACAGGTAAATCCACCGGTAGTCGGGGAATATAAAGTCTTCGACGACAACAGCTCGCTTTTAAGAAGCGACGAAAAGAATGGAGCTACTTCGATGCCGGACTTCACAAAAACCGGGGCGTCGATGGCAACCCGGCCCATGGCTTCCTCCTGTATAAAGATAATATTGGGCAATTTTGCTGCGCTCTCAGAAACATTAACGGCCCCACTCCTTTTGCTGGAGATGTTCAAAGAGGCCTC
>DASXVI010000332.1:0-7419 GCA_036504315.1 Nitrospirota bacterium | reverse complement strand
ACCGGCTCGGAGATGGAAGCGTTCATCCTCGAATCCAACCTGATTAAAAAGCACAAACCTCAATACAATGTCGTCCTGCGCGACGACAAAAATTACCCCTACCTGAAGCTGGACATAAACGATAAATTCCCGTTCCTGGCGGTAGTCCGCAAGATTGAAAAGGACGGCGCATTGTATTTCGGGCCATTCGTCCCGTCCGGCCCGATGTGGGAGACGCTGAAGTTCATCAACCGCACATTCCCGATGCGCAAATGCAAAAAGAAGGAAGTCGGCGAGAGGCCCGGCAGGCCATGCCTGCAGTTCGAGATGAAACGCTGTTCAGGCCCGTGCGGCGGCGAGATATCCCGCGAGGACTACATGAGGTCGGTCGAGGAAGTCCGGCTGTTCCTGTCTGGCCGGGACAAGGACCTGGTCCGGGACCTTGAACGGCGGATGAAGGAGGCCTCCGAGACCCTGAATTTCGAGGCCGCCGCGAGCATCCGCGACAGGATTACCTCGCTAAAACGGGCTACCGAAACCCAGCGGGTCATATCGCAGGGGATGGAGGACCGGGACCTGATAGCCGTCGCAAAAGAAGGGCTGGTCGCGGACATCCAGATTTTGTTCGTCAGGAAAGGGAAGCTGCTTGGCAGGAAGGATTTTTACCTGTCGGATGCCCTCGAACAACCCGAAGGCGAGCTGTTGACAGACTTCGTCATGCAGTTTTACGCCGACGAGAAGGAAGTCCCGCCGGAGGTGTTCGTTTCCCACCCGCTCCCCGAACGGGAGCTTGTCGGGGAGTTTCTGGAGAAGATGCGCGGGAAAAGCGTAAAGCTGTCCGTGCCCGTCCGGGGGAGCGCGGCGAAGCTGATGGACATGGCGAGTGAGAACGCACGGGAGACGCTGGAGCAGAACCTGAAGACCGACTCCGGCCGCGAACTCGTCCTGATGGCGCTCCGTTCCGAGCTTGGCCTGAAAAAGCTCCCGAGGCGTATTGAGGCGTTCGACATCTCGAACATCAGCGGAAGCGAGGCGGTCGCATCGATGGTGAGCTTCGATTCGGGCCAGCCCGACAAGGCCCAGTACAGGCACTTCACGATAAAGACCGTCGGCCAGTCCAACGACTTCGCGATGATGGCGGAGGTGATAGGCAGAAGGTACAGGAGGGTCAGGGAAGAGGGCGCGGAGTGGCCCGACCTGATAATGGTGGACGGCGGAAAGGGCCAGTTGAGCGCTGCGGTCGAGGCCCTCAAAGACCTCGGCGTGGACATGGCGGAAGTCGATATAATCGGGCTGGCAAAGGCCCGCGAACGCGGCCTGAAATACGGCGGTATCGCCGAGGCCCGGGCATTCGAGCGGGTATTCCGTCCGGGCGACTCCGAGCCCAAAATACTTTCACCGACCTCGGCTGCCGTGAACCTGCTCGCACAGGTGCGTGACGAGTCGCACCGCTTTGCCATAACCCACCACAGAAAGCTGCGCCAGAAAAAAGGCGCCGCCTCCCCTCTCGACGACATTCCGGGCATCGGGAGGACCAGAAAGATGCAGCTTCTCAAATACTTCGGGAGTTTCCGCGCTATACGCGAAACAGACTTGGAAGGACTTAAGGCCATGCCCGGCCTCCCTGCAAAGGTAGCTGAAGAGATATTCAACCGCTTTAATATCGCTCCCAAATCCTGAAATTTAGGCTTATTTCCTGATAAGGGAAGGCACATTCAATTCAGAAGTACGCAATATTGACCGACTTGACAAATCCCTGATTAAATGACAATTTATCTATATATGTTTCCAACTTCAGGATAGAGGTACAAAAATGGGAATTCAGAGAGACAGGGGGTTCAAGCTTACCCCCCAAAGAGCGGCAATTATGGCCTACCTCGAGGGGAACGGCTGCCATCCCTCGGCCGAAGAGATTTATGAAGCCGTACTCGAGAAATACCCAATGGTGTCTCTTGCCACTGTCTATAATACCCTCGAAATCCTGAAACAGACTGGCAAGGTCACGGAACTGAACATCGACGGCGAAAGGAAGCATTTCGACCCGGAGATGAAACCGCACCACCATATCATCTGCTTGCAATGCAAGAAGATAGCCAATGTAAAGATGGAGTTCGACCTAGAATTACCGGAAGAAGCCACTCAGGGTTACCAGATAGTCAAAAGGCATGCCGACTTCTACGGCTTCTGCCCTGCCTGCCTGAAGAATGAAGCTAAACAACAGGAAGAGCGCAGGGCAGCCTGAGGCAAAAGACAAGCCCCCGCAAAAAACGGGGGCTTTATCTTTTTAATCCGAACCTGAACTAACGCTATTTCTTCGCAGCGACCCGCTCGCATTCCGTCTTCGACCGCGAGACGCAATCCTCAATCGCGACGCCCGAGTAGAAATTCCCTGCCATCATCAGCGGTTTGCCGGCGAGCTTCGCGTCTATCGCGGCTAAGACCTTCTCGTGTCCGAGGACGAGCGACGGTACGCAGTTGTCGTCTTTTGCAACCACCTGCTCCATGTCCTCCTGCTTGATGCCGAGGACGCTGGTTATTTTTTCAATCTTCTGCTGGCGGTTGAGCTGTCCCGGCTTGAAATGGAACGCAAAGCCCCTGTAATCGTCGTGCGGGACGGTATCGCGTGAGACTATCGAATAAAATGCTTCGTTTATCGCGATGATGAAAGCAAACGGCGAGACCGCAATTTTATCCTTCTTTATCGCGAAACCTACGGACTCAACGCAGCCGACCCTGACCTTGGATACTTCGGAGGCTATATCCGGGAACGACGCCTGGAGGAGTTTTGCGGCGGCCGGAGGAGGCACGGCCAGCGATGCGTATTTGGACTCATAGGTCTCCCCGTTCGCAACAACTTTAAAGCTCGAACCGTCGTATGAAAATTCCGTTACTTCCTGACCCGTAAGGAGCGCAACGCCGCCGCGTCCCGCGAGGGCGTCCGTTACGGTCGAGAGGCCTTTGCTGAAGGTGAAGTTGCCGAGGACGCTTTTGTTGCGCGGCCTCTTCTTGAATATGGAGTCGGCGGGGAACCCGGCCGCGGTCTGCGATATGACCGCGTCGAACATCGGGCCGAAGGCGTTCTTGTAGTTGTTCTTGCCGATTATTGTCGAATAATAGTCCTCGACGCTCGTGCCTTCTTTCTTCGCGGAAAACATCTTTGGCACCGAGAACGCCATCTCTATCAGGCTTATCTGGGACATCAGGGATTCTATCTTGCCGCCGACATAGAACTTCATCGGGACTTTGGCCCTGGGTGTGATAGTCCCCATAAGGTTATTGTCTTCCAGCACGCCTATCAGGTCGCCGTAAGAATTGTAGCAGGCGTGCGCCCCCATCTCTATCCAGAAGCCGTCGGCAGCGCCTTCAAAACGGTGGGAATGGAAGCACCCTCCCGCGCGGTTTGTCTTCTCCAGCACAAGCACCTGCTGGCCAGCCTTCGCGCAGTAATGGGCAAGGGTCAGCCCGCTGACTCCGGCTCCGACGATTATTACATCATAGTTCTTCATACCCGGTCCTCCTATTTATGCAAATCAGATGCAGCAAGAGGAGGCAAAGAACTCCCTCCCGGCCTGAAACGCCCTCATGTTGGTCTCCAGCGCCTTCCTGGGTACGCATTTCTCGATGGACTCTTTTATATGCTCGTCTTTCAAAGGCAGGTATCTCATTGCCGCGCCGAGCAGGACGAGGTTCAGCGTCCTCTTGTTCCCGGCCTGGACGGCAAGCCCGGTAGCGTCGAACGGATGCACGCCCGCCGCATTCGCTGCAATTATGTCCTGGATATTGTCCGGATAGACATCCGCGCCGATAGAGACGGTGAGGGTGGTTATCCTGTGAGTATTATACACCACCTGGCCGCCGTCCTTTAAGAAGTGGAGGTATCTCGCGGTTTCGAGCGGCTCAAACCCGATGAGCAGGTCGCACTCGCCCTCGCTGACGATGGGAGAGCAGACCTTCTCGCCGAAACGGACCTGGCTGACGACGCTGCCGCCGCGCTGGGCCATCCCGTGCACTTCGCTCTGCTTGATATCGAACCCTGAAAGCAGGGAGGCTTCCGCGAGTATCTTGCTGGTGAGCAAGACCCCCTGCCCGCCTACGCCCGCAACAAGGACATTAAATGTACTCACTACACGACCTCCTCTAAGGGCTGTATTGCGCCCTTCTTGCAGAGCTGCATACAGACGCCGCAGCCATTACAGAGCAGCGGGTCGAGCTCGACGAACTTTTTGCCGTCTTTCTCCACCAGCGACAGGCCGATGCAGCCAGCCTTCAGGCACATCTTGCAGGCGACGCATTTTTCGGCGTTGCCGCGCAACGGCTTCTTTACAATTTTGTAACGAAGCACGCACGGCTGGTTGGAGACGAGCACCGAAGGACCCTCGGCCTCCATCTCTTCCTTGAATATGGCCTCAAGCTCCTTGATGCTGTATGTGTCTATCTCGCGGACGCGCTTTGCGCCGATGGTCCGGCAGAGCGTCTGGATGTCTATCTTGGGCGCGGTCGCGCCCTTCGCCGTCCTGCCGGTGCCGGGATGCTCCTGGCCGCCGGTCATGCCGGTGGTGTCGTTGTTCATTATTACGACGACCGCATCGCCGCCGTTATATATCATGTTCATCAGGCCCGTCAGTCCGGAATGCAGGAATGTCGAGTCGCCAATCACGGCCACCGGCTTCTGCTTTTTTGCTCCCTGAAGCTCAAGCGCCTTCGATATGCCGTGCGCGCCGGAAATACTCTGGCCCATGCAGATGCAGGAGTGGAGCGACGAAAACGGCGGAAGCGCGCCGAGAGTGTAGCAGCCGATGTCGCCCGAGACGAACGGTTTGAGTTTGGCCAGAACGGTATAAAGGCCCCTGTGCGAGCATCCGGGACAGAAGGTCGGGGGACGCATTATCAGGCCGCCCACCGCAGGCTTTTTATCGACATTCGCACCGGAAATTTTCTCACGCAGAAGCGTCGTCGAATACTCGCCGCAGACCGGCAGGACGCCCTTTCCGTAATGGACGGTTATTCCCATCGCACGGACGGCGTCCTCGATGAACGGGTCGAGCTCCTCGACAACGGCAAGCTCCCCGACTGTTGCCGCGAACTCCTTTATCTTATTCTCAGGAAGCGGCCAGCTCATGCCGAGCTTGAGGAACGAGGCTTCCGGGAAAGCCTCGTTGGCATACTGGAACGAAATGCCGCCGGTGATAATGCCGAGCTTCCGGCTGCCCGGGATTACCTTGTTTATCTCCGCGGTCTCAGCCCATTCCTTCAGCTTTGAGGTGCGCTGTTCGACAACCTCGTGGCGCTTTTTTGCATTCCCCGGCAGCATGACATACTTGCCGAAATCCTGGACTATCCCCCTGCCCTCGACCGTTATCGGTTCGCCTCCCTCGACAACGCTCTTGCAATGCGAGACGCGGGTTGTGGTCCTGAGCATGACGGGAGTATCGAACCGCTCGCTGATATCGAAAGCGAGGCGGGTAAAGTCGTATGCCTCCTGCGAATCGGACGGCTCTATGCACGGTATCTTTGCGAGGCGGGCATAGTGGCGGGAGTCCTGTTCGTTCTGGGAACTGAACATGCCGGGGTCGTCCGCGCACATCAGGACCAGCCCTGCGTTGACGCCGGTATATGCGACCGTGAGAAGCGGGTCCGCCGCGACATTCACGCCCACATGCTTCATGCACGAAAGGGCGCGGACGCCGCCGAACGAGCCGCCGATAGCCGCCTCCATCGCCACTTTCTCGTTTGTGGACCACTCCGCGTGGATGCCTTCCACCTTCGACAGGTTCTCCAGCACCTCGGTGCTTGGCGTGCCGGGGTAGGCCGAGGCGAACTTGCCTCCTGCCTGGACGAAGCCCCTCGCGATGGCCTCGTTGCCCGATAATATCGACTTCATATAATTCTCCGTTATTTCTTGCGCTTGTCCGTAACCCTCTTGGCCTTGCCCTCGCTCCTCTGGATGGAACCGGGCGGCATGAGCGTGACGGATGCATTGACGCCGATGATGTCCTTCAGGTTCTTCTGGATTTCCCTCTTCACGTTTATAAGCTCTTTCTCTTCCGCCACGAAGGCGTCGAGGTCGGCGGAAAGCACCTTCTTTGCCATGGTATCCAGGAAGTCCTGCGTGACCTCCACCTGGACATTCATTTCGTCCATCCGGCCCTTCCTGTCAACCACGATGTGGTAGTGCGGTGCAATCTCCTTCGAGTTCAGGAGTACAGACTCGACCTGGCTCGGGAAGACATTGACGCCGCGTATAATCAACATATCGTCGTCCCTGCCGCGCACCCTCTTCATGCGGATGGTAGTCCTGCCGCAGATGCATTTTTCGGGGTCGAGCGTAGTGATGTCGCCTGTGCGGTAGCGTATGAGCGGCATAGCCTGCTTGGTTAGCGTAGTGATGACAAGCTCGCCCTGCTCGCCGTACGGAAGCGGTTCGCAGGTATGCGGGTCGATAACTTCGGGGTAGAAAAAATCCTCGTTGACATGCAGGCCGTCCTGGGCGTCCAGACATTCAAACGCCACGCCGGGCCCTATTATCTCGGACAGGCCGTAGATATCGATTGCCTTGATGCGAAGCTTCTCTTCAATCTCCCGGCGCATCCCGCTGGTCCACGGCTCCGCGCCGAACAGGCCGACCCTCAGCTTTATATTGCTGAAGTTCACCTTCATCTCTCGCGCTGTGTCGTACAGGTACAGTGAGAAAGACGGGGTGCAGCAGAGGACGGTGCTGCCAAAGTCTTCGAGCAGCATGATTTGCTTCTGGGTATTGCCGCCGGAGATTGGGACTACCGCAGCGCCGAGCTTCTCGGCGCCGTAGTGCGCTCCGAGTCCACCGGTGAAAAGCCCATAGCCGTAGGCCACCTGGACGATATCCTTGCTGGTCGCCCCGGCCCCGGTAAAGGTCCTGGCCATCGAATTTGACCAGAGGTCGATGTCTTCACTGGTATAGCAGACGACAGTAGGCTTGCCGGTTGTACCGGAAGAGGCATGGACGCGGACGACCTTGTCCATAGGTTCGGCAAGCATCCCGAACGGGTAATTGTCCCGCAGGTCGCTCTTTCTGGTGAACGGGAGGTTCTTGATATCCGACAGGTCTTTGATGTCGGCGGGCTTCAGGCCCCTCTCATCGAACGCCCTTTTGTAGAAGGGGATATTCTCGTAGACCCTCTTTACCAAATTAATCAACCTGTCCTGCTGCAGTGCGCGAAGCTCAGGTCTCTCCAGAGATTCTTCCTTGCTCCAATGCATATAAGCCCCCTCCCTTTCGTGAAGCTGCCCAATAGAGGGTTTAGGATAAGTATAATTGCTCTTTTTTGCAAGAAAATTCTGAATGAGAGGCCTGCAAAAGGGAGATAGCAGAACCTTCCGGCGATAGCGTTCAAGAATGTTAAAAATCATTAAAAATCAATATTATGCTTTACTCAGAATATATTGGCGGGTTAGAATGCGGCA
>DASXVI010000331.1:0-4460 GCA_036504315.1 Nitrospirota bacterium | reverse complement strand
GGTCCATGACCTGGCCATCATCCCAAGGTCGTGCTCTCCGGCCCTGGAAGCCAGCACATTCATCTCCTTTATCTTTTTAGCGAGCTCTTCCCTGAGCACCTGTGTATCCCTCGAAGCCGTTATGCCGAGTTTGACATGGCTTCCCTTGATTCCCAGCACGGAGACAGTTATGCTGTCGCCTATCTGGATGTTTTCTCCTAACTTCCTTGTCAGGATTAGCATGATACCTCCACTTATTTGAGAAAATCGAGTATGCTGCTTTTAAACAGCCTCGCGGTTACCTCTCTTGCGGCCGTCAGCGCCGCATCCTGCACATTTAAAGTACCTATCGCATCTGCGAGGTCCAAGTCTTCCTCTCCGGAAAGCAACTGCTTGTAAGTTATTACCTTGTCTTCTATCCTTGCCTTGGAGGTGTCAAACTGGTTTATAAGGCTGCCCGCTATCGCCTGCCCGCCCTCGACCTGGTCGAAGGAAGTGGTTATCTGGTCCATTGCAGTCTTTATTCCTGCCGTATCGTCACCAACCATCGCGGTCTTTAGGTCTGAAAGCGCCTTGAACACATCAACGCCGCCCGCAGGGTTGAAAATCTGGTCGCCGGGGAGGTTAATCTGCGAAAATGTGCCGGGCTCTATCTCAATATTTATCTTGTTTGAATCGCTTACATAATTTCCAGACGCGTCGAAAGGCGCGGTATTGTTCTTGTAGCCGGCAAAGATATATATCCCGCCAACGCTCGTATTCGCCACCTGAAGGAGCTGGTTCGTCAGCGTGCCCACTTCCTCGGCAGCCATCGCCCTGGTCTGCGCCGTGGAAGTGCCGCCCGCCTGCCCGATAGCGAGCTCTTTTGCCCGCTCAAGCAGGTTATGAGCGTCGAGAAGCACGGAATCGGCCGTCATCATGTTCATCGAACCTGCCGAAATATTCCGGGTATACTGGTCCGACCGGGACAAGACCGTCTTCAGGGCGGATATCTTGGCAGCGCCCGCAGGGTCGTCCGACGGGTTGTTGATCTTCTTGCCGGTTGTTATTTGCTCCTGGGTCTTGAGGAGTTCGTTTACCCTCCTGTAAAGCCCGTCGAGCACCGTCCTGTGCATCCCGCTCTCAGTTATTCTCATTTCAGACTCAACAGTGTCTGGAGCATCTCGTCGACGACGCTGATAATACGCGCCGACGCCTGGTATGACCTCTGGTATTGCGTCATGCTCGTTACCTCTTCGTCCAGCGACACGCCGGACACTTCGTCGCGGCGAGTTTCGAGCCCCTTTAAAAGCGATTCATGGAAGTTCCTCTGGCTGGTAGCCCTCTGGGACTCGACGCCCGCACCATCGATTATGGATTCATAAAAAGTCTTGAAAGTAGCCGTGCCGTCGCTCATCGTCATCTGGTCTCCAATGGCGGCCATTGCGGCGGCGTTGCGGTTGTCGCCCGGCAGCAGAGCCGGGTCCGAGGCGGCAGCAATCTTTTTGTTGTCGGCCTTCACTTCGTCCGCAACGGCAAAGACCTTGGCGGCACCCTTTGAGGCCGAGGCATAGAACTTGTCTCCGGCATTAGGCGTGCCCGTAATCGTATACCTCATCCCTCCGAAATCTATGTTGCCGCCGGAAGTAAACGCGTTTCCGGCAGAAACCACCGCCCCGGTATCCGTATCCTTGATATCGAAGGTATTGGCAGCCGTAAAGGTAATTTCAAACTTGTCCAGGCTCAAGGCGCTCAGGTCCGTAACTGTGCCGGAGCTTATCATGCCGTTGCCGGTGTTCTCTCCTGTCCAGCCTGCCGGTACGGTCGGCTTGAAGAAGTTGAGGCCCGTACTTCCGTCGAGCCCTGTGCCAGCCGAATGCAGCAAATTCATGTCTTTGGTCAGGCCTGTCGCGAGCTGGTCCAGTTGGGCCTCGAGCTTGGGTACAGCGTTGTCCCGCACATCGAGAAACCCCTTCAGCCTCCCTGAGCGTATCTTGTCGGTAATTATCTCCGGCTGGCCGCTCGTGTTTTTGTATCCGACCTGGACCATGCCGTCGCCTGCCATATTGCGTTCGGCCGTCAGTTGGATAGTCTCTGCGCCCTGGACGATAGGCTTGCTGCCGCCGATCAGGACATCGACCTGGCCGATCTCGTTCTCGTAGGTTGTTATGTCCACCTGTCCCGCTAAATCGCGGAGCAGTTGGCCCCGCTGGTCGCGCAGGTCGTTTGCGTTCTGATGGCTGGCCTCTGCACGGGATATTTCGACGTTTAACTGGGCAATGGCTGTGGCCTTGGTGTTTATCTCGCTGATGCAGCGGCTCACATCCGCGTCAGCGGACTGGCGCGTGGACTCCAGGTCGCCGTAGGTCTGGCGCACGGTCATGGTAAGGGTGTCGGCCTTGGCCAGAAGGTTGGTGCGCTCGGCGGGGCCTGCGGGTTTGTTTGCGAGGTCGTGGAATGCGTTGAAGAGGTCGTCCAGAGCCGTGCCGATGCCCTTGCTGGTGGACTCGTTGAAGAAATTTTCTACTCGGGTAAGGCTGTCGGCGCTGGCCGACATCTGGCCGAAGGTCTGCTCCTCTTTGACAAGCTCGTCCTCGACGAAGGTATTGTACTGTCTCTCTATCGACGCGGCCTTTACGCCCCTGCCGATCATGCCGGGGGACGAGTCTATCGGGGTCTGCGCCTCCATCCGGACTACCTGCCTGCTATAGCCCGGGGTAGAAGCATTTGCAATGTTCTGGCCGATTGTCTGGATGGCGACCTGGCTGGCAAAAAGCCCCGTCTTCGCAACATCCATAATGCCAAAAATACTCGCCATTGCCGACCTGCTTTCATACTTTTGTGGATAGAAGACCCGTTTGATGCCCATCCTGGGCTGGCGCGCCTAATGCCCCGTAGCCATCGGAGCGGTTGGTCGCGCCGCCGAGGATATAAAGCGATTCCTCGACATGCGCGAGCGCCTTGTTTATAATCTCTGCATTCAGCTTCTTTTCGTTTTCCACTTTCCTGATTGCGGAGCTTAGACGGATGGATATATCGGAGAACCTGTTTTTCCACGGCTCCGGGAGCCCTCCAATAAGCCCGCTCATATTCATCGGGGCCTGGCAGCCCAGCTCCCTGGAAAGCCTCTTTACCGCCTGTTCGCGGTCTTTTTCTATCCTGGTCAGCCTCTCGACGACCTTCTCCTGCACGCCGACGGCCTTGTATATGCCATCGACGGACATCGCAGACAGGCCTTCCCTCGCATCCGCGAGCGTAACCGCAAGTTCGCTGTACAGTTCCGCCTCCATTTCAAGGGCATCCAGGACGAGCATCGCGGTTTCCATCAGTCACCGTCCCTTGCGGGTATAAGGTTCATCAGCGCATCCTTTATCATGGAATCCGCAACCTTGTTCGGGTCGATGCTGTAACTGCCGTCATCAATCCTGCGCTTTATATCCGCTAACTTGTCCAGCCGCATTTCCGGAGCCTCCCCCAAAACCTCGCGGATTCTGGCGATGTCGCGCGCCTTGTCCGAGACCCTGACCTCGTCCGCACCCTGGCCGGCAGGCCGGTCCGGAATTTTTCCCTTATTTACAAGCCTTTTCTCTACCTTTGTCAGGTAAGGTGAAAGGTCTACGATTGCCTTATCATGGATTTCCATGGGCCCACCCCCATAATTCCGATAACTTCCACAATTCCGCTGGCTTACACGCGCCTTAAAAACAGGGCCTGTTTCGCCTGACAAATATATCGGAAGGTTTTTATAATACTTTAGAAAATTTATTGGGGCTGGACAGGGCAAACGATGGGTTAACGCGCTGGCCGTCTTTGCGGACTTCGAAGTGGACATGGGGGCCGGTAGCCCTGCCCGTGTGGCCCACGAGCGCTACGGCCTCGCCGCGGCTGATTGTATCGCCTTCTTTTACAAGATTTTTCGAATTATGGCCGTAATAAGTCTTCACCCCGCCGCCGTGGTCGACAACCACGAGGTTGCCGAAACCGCCACGCGGGCCTGCAAAAACGACCGTCCCAGGCGCGGCCGATTTTATTTCGCTGCCCTCGGGCGCTGCAATGTCGAGACCTCCGTGGTTTCTGAGAGCCCCGGTAAACGGGTCCTTCCTCAGTCCGAACCCGGAACTGACCCGGCCAGCCATGCTCAATCTTATATCCGGCGCCTCCCCGTCCTCGTGGTTGTGCGCCTGCGGGTCCGCGGGCTGAGGCAGTCCGCCAGGGCTAACCGGGACAGGCAACTGCGGGACAAGGTTTTGCAGGCCAAGGCCGGACAGGCCTTCCATCCCGTCTATCTGGCCGCCTATCTGGCTGCCTGGCCCGGAAATCATCCCGGAGTAGGCCTCGGCGGCCTTCCCGGCGATATCGCTCACCCCGTTTGGGAGTCCTCCCGGAATTGCCCCGTCTGCCTGGCCGCCGACGCCGAACTGTGCGCCGAACTGGCGGTGCATCTGGTCTATTATGAGTTCCGAGAGAGAGCCGTGCCCGCCCTGCGCCATGTCTACCGACAA
>DASXVI010000330.1:0-9139 GCA_036504315.1 Nitrospirota bacterium | reverse complement strand
GCATTATTCAGCCTTTTTCAACCGCGATTCCAATTCGGCCCTCCGACTGACTTATACCGCCGCCATCTTTTCGGCCCGCTCACGCACGTCCTCGATCGGGCCGGCCATGTAGAAGGCCTGCTCGGGCACGTCGTCCAGTTCGCCGTCGCAGATCATCTTGAAGCCGCGGACGGTATCCTCGCGCTTGACGTAGGTGCCCGGCCGGCCGGTGAAGGCCTCGGCGACGTGGAACGATTGCGAGAGGAAGCGCTGGATCTTGCGCGCGCGCTGCACGGTCAGTTTGTCCTCTTCGGATAGCTCATCCATGCCCAGGATGGCGATGATGTCCTGCAAGTCCTTGTAGCGTTGCAGGATTGTCTGCACGCGCCGCGCTACGGCGTAATGTTCCTCGCCGACGACTTCGGGCGTCAGGATGCGGCTGGTCGAATCCAGCGGATCCACGGCCGGGTAGATGCCCAGCTCGGAGATTTGGCGCGAAAGGACCGTCGTGGCGTCCAGGTGGGCGAAGGTATTGGCCGGGGCCGGGTCGGTCAAGTCGTCAGCCGGCACGTAGACCGCCTGGACCGAGGTGATCGAGCCCTTGTTGGTCGAGGTAATGCGTTCCTGCAAGCCGCCCATCTCGGTGGCCAGCGTCGGCTGGTAGCCCACGGCCGAAGGCATGCGCCCCAGGAGGGCTGACACTTCGGATCCGGCCTGGGTGAAGCGGAAAATGTTATCGATGAACAGCAGCACGTCCTGGCCCAGCTCGTCGCGGAAGTACTCGGCCATGGTCAGCGCCGAGAGCGCCACGCGCAGGCGCGCGCCGGGCGGCTCGTTCATCTGGCCGAAGACCAGCGCCGCCTTGGACTGGCTGGGGTCCTGGTTGACGACGCCCGACTCGTTCATTTCGATCCACAGGTCGTTGCCTTCGCGCGTGCGCTCGCCGACGCCGGCGAAGACCGAGTAGCCGCCGTGCTCCTGGGCGACGTTGCGGATAAGCTCCATGATAAGGACCGTCTTGCCGACGCCCGCGCCTCCGAAGAGGCCGGTCTTGCCGCCCTTCGTGTACGGGGCCAGCATGTCGATGACCTTGAGGCCGGTCACGAACATCTCTGTCGATGTGGACTGGTCCTCGAAGGCAGGGGCCGGGTGGTGTATCGGCCTGGTCTCGGTGTGGCCTATCGGCCCCATCTCGTCGACCGGGTCGCCTACGACGTTCATTATCCTGCCGAGCGTCTTGTCGCCGACCGGCATCGAGATGGGCTTGCCGGTATCTGTACCCTTCATGCCGCGGACGAGGCCGTCCGTGGTGCTCATGGCGACTGCACGGCACCTGGACTCGCCCAGGTGGGTCGCGACTTCGAGCGTAAGGTTGAACGCCGGGGTGCCCGCGGCCTTGTCCTCTTCCTGCTTTACCAGGATGGCGTTGTAGATCGGCGGCAGCTTTCCGGCCTCAAACTCGATGTCGACGACCGGGCCGATAACCTGGACTATTGTTCCCTGATTCATTAGGACCTCTCCCGTTATTAAAAACCTTGAGTTCTCCGCTTTCTTCCCGAAAAAAGAAAGCGGGCAAAGAAAACCGACAATAAAATCTATGTATGCAAGCGCAAAGCGCCTAAAACAATGGCCGGTTAAGCAAGCGCTTCGGCGCCGGCGATAATCTCCATCAGCTCTTTCGTAATCGCGGCCTGACGGGCCTTGTTGTACTTCAGCGTCAGCTTGCCGATCATCTCCCTGGCGTTGTTGGACGCCGCGTCCATCGCCGTCATGCGGGAGCCAAGCTCTGAGGCCTCGGACTCGAGCAGCGCGCGGTAGACCTGGAACTCGACATGCTTCGGAAGGAGCGTCTCCAGGACGACCTCGGCGGACGGCTCGTAGATGTAGTCGCCCGCGTCCGGGGCCGGGTTGCCCGAGGCCGCCGTCGGCGCCTCTATCGGGAGGAGCTTGTCGGATATGACCTTCTGCGTAAGGGCGGTCTTGAACTCGTTGTACACGAGGTATACCTCGTCGACCTCTTCCTTGGCAAAGTTGTCGATTATCTCCTGCCCTATCATGGCGGCGTGATTGTAATTGAGCCTGCCGGATATGCCCGACCATTCCTTGCGTATCGGGTAGTCGCGCCTCTTCAGGAAGTCGCGGCCCTTGCGCCCAACGACATTGATGGTCACTTCACAGCCCTGCTCGACCTTTTCCTGGTAGAGGGCTATCGTCCTCTTCAGGATGTTGGTGTTGTAGGAGCCGCATAGGCCGCGGTCGGAGGTCAAGACGACCAGTTCCACCTTGCGCGTCCCGCGTACCGCGAGAAGCGGATGCGCGTCCCTGTTCACCCTCGCGGCCATGCTGCCGAGCACGCCGACCAGCTTGTTGGCGTACGGCCTTGCCGCCAGCATCGAGGCCTGGGCCTTCCTGAGGCGGCTGGCAGACACCGCCTTCATGGCCTTGGTGATCTGCTGGGTGTTCTTGACGCTTTTTATCCTTCTAAGTATGTCTCTTGAACCCATTGGTCACCTTACGCGACGAAGGTCTTTTTGAACTCTTCGATGGCCGCCTTTATCCTGTTTATAAGGTCGTCGTCGAGCGACTTCTTCTGCTCGATCTCCTTTTCGATTTCCGGATGCTGGTGGTCCAGGAACTTGAGCATACCGGCCTCGAACTTGCGGACGTCCGGTATGGCGACATCGTCTATAAAGCCGTTCGTGCCGGCGAAGATGACGAGTATCTGCTTGCCGACGCTCATCGCGGAGTACTGGTCCTGCTTCAGCAGCTCGACCATCCTCTGCCCGCGCGCGAGCTGTGCCTGGGTGGACTTGTCGAGGTCCGCGCCGAACTGGGCGAACGCCGCGAGCTCGCGGAACTGCGCCAGTTCGAGCTTCAGCTTGCCGGCGACCTGCTTCATGCCCTTTATCTGGGCGGAGCCGCCGACTCGGGAGACCGAGATACCGACGTTCAGCGCCGGGCGGATGCCCGAGAAGAAGAGGTCGGACTCAAGGAATATCTGGCCGTCCGTAATCGAGATGACGTTGGTCGGGATGTACGCCGAAACGTCGCCCGCCTGCGTCTCGATTATCGGGAGCGCGGTCAGGGACCCGCCGCCCAGCTCGTCGTTGAGCTTCGCGGCGCGCTCGAGCAGTCTCGAATGGAGATAAAAGACGTCGCCCGGATACGCCTCTCGTCCCGGCGGACGCCTCAGGAGCAGCGAGAGCTGCCTGTACGCGACGGCCTGCTTGGAGAGGTCATCGTAGATGATGAGCGCGTGCTTGCCGTTGTCGCGGAAGTACTCGCCTATAGTGCAGCCGGTGTACGGGGCTATGAACTGGAGCGAGGCGGCATCCGACGCGGAGGCGGAGACGATGACCGTGTAGTCCATCGCGCCGTACTCCTCTAACGTCTTCATAACGCGGGTAACGGTCGAGCGCTTCTGCCCGATGGCCACGTATATGCAGATGACGTCCTTGCCCTTCTGATTTATTATGGTGTCGAGCGCGACGGCGGTCTTGCCGGTCTGGCGGTCTCCGATGATCAGCTCGCGCTGTCCGCGTCCGATAGGGATGAGCGCGTCGATGGCCTTGATGCCAGTCTGGAGCGGCTCGCGGACCGGCTGGCGCTTGACGATGCCCGGCGCGATGACCTCGACCCTGCGGTGCTCCTTGGCTGCTATCGGGCCCTTGCCGTCAATCGGGAGGCCGATGCCGTCAACGACGCGGCCCACTACCGCTTCGCCGACCGGGACTTCCATGATGCGGCCCGTGCGCTTTACTATGTCGCCTTCCTTGATGGAAGTTTCGCCGCCGAAAAGGATCGTGCCGACATTGTCTTCTTCAAGGTTGAGCGCCATGCCGAACACGTTGCCCGGAAACTCGAGCAGTTCGCCCTGCATGCACTTCTCAAGCCCGTAGACCTTCGCGATGCCGTCGCCGACCGTTATGACGGTGCCGACCTCCATCACGTCTACGCCTTTCTCGAATTCAGCAATCTGCCTTTTTATCAGCTCGCTGATTTCTTCTGCCTTGATCTGCATCATTTCACCTCGTTTAAGTTAGTGCAAACCTTTCCTTGCGGAAACCTTCCAAACCTATTTAAGCAGGGCGGACCGAACCAGGTGTAGCTGGTTGGCGACGCTGCCGTCGTAGACCGTGCTGCCGATCCTCGTCTTTACCCCGCCGATGAGCGAAGGGTCGACCTGTATGCTCAACTCGACCTTCCTGCCTACAAGCGCGCTTATCTTCTCCGAGAGCTTCGCGGACTCGGCCGGGGTAAGCTCCTGCGCCGAGGTGACGGTGGCCTTTACCTTGCCCTCCTGCGCGTCGAGGAGGTCGGAATAGGCGGCGGCCATCTCGCGGACATACCTGAAACGGCCTTTCTTTACGAGCAGGTCGAGCGTTTTGGCTGTAATCGGGGATACCTTCATGTCGGCCGCGAGGGTCGCGACGACTTTCGCCCTGTCGGCGATGGAAAATGCAGGGTTTATCATTATGCCCTGCAGGTCCTTGCTGAACTTGTACATGGCGGCGACGCCGTCGAGTTCCGTGCGGATTTTGGCCGCGTCGGCTCCGGCAAGCGAGAGCAGGGCCTTCGAGTACCTTCTGGCTATGATGTCCTTAAGCATCCGTTCAACCCCCGACCTTTGAAATGTATTCTTCGACCATCTTGACCTGGTCTTCTTTTTTTATGTTTTCCTTTACCATCTTCTCGGCAAGCTCGACCGCAAGCAGGGCGGCTTCGCGCCTGAGCGCGGCCTTCGCCTTTATAAGCTCAGCGTCGATGTTCTCCTTGGCGGAGAGCGAAAGGCCCGCGACGACCCTGCCGGCCTCGGCGGCCATCTCCAGCTTTTCCTTCTTGCCGTTGTCCTCGGCTATGCTGACGAGGGAGGCCTTCTCGGCTTCCTTGTCCTTAAGCCTGGCCTCGACTTCGGCAAGCCTCTTGAGCGCGTCTTCGCGCGCGGCCTTGGATTCCGCTATCGCGGTCTCTATCCCGGCAGTCCTGGCCTTTAAGTAGCCCGCAAGCGGCTTCGCCAGGAAATATATCAGCACGCCCGCTATTATCGAGAAGTTGAATATCCGCCACAACCAGTCCCTGGCGGTTATGACCTCTTCCGCCTCTTCGGCCGCAAACGCCGCGGCTGCCGTCAATGCGAGCATGCAGAGGGCCGCGAACAGGACCTTCGACCATTTTGCTGAGATTTTGAAGCTGGACGCGTTCATATACTTGCCGTCTCCTTGGGTATTCATTTTAGACCGCCCTGCCAAGTATCTTGGAGGCTATCTGGCCCGGGAGCTTTGCCATCTCGGCCTTCAGTATCTCCCTCGCCTTTGCGGCCTCGCCCTGGACTTCGGCCATTGCCTTCTCGATGGCCTGCTGCGCCTCGGCCTTTGCGGCTGAAACCTTGGACCTCGCCTCGGCCATGCCCTCCTGCTGGAGAGCTTGGTAAACCTGGTTCGCCTGCACCCTAGCGTATGCCATCTCGGCCTCGTAGTCCGTCACGAGCAGTTCGGCCCTTTTCGCGGTGTCGGCGGCCTCGAGGTTGGCGTCCTCGATGCTTCCGTCGCGCTCGTCCATATGCCTAAGCATAGGTTTTAGCAGGAGAAAATGCATGGCGATGATCAGTAAGATGAAGTTGGCAAGCTGTACAAACAATGTATAATTGATGTCAATCATACCCATGCCTCCGGGCTGGAATTATAGAACAATATTTTAGTAAGGAATGCGTCTGAAGTGGAAACCGTTGCAACTTATCATTTTGAAATTATGTTGTCAAGCCTTTTTAGCCCTATATATTCCATATACATCAGGGTTCTTAGAGTCCCTCGGGGATTTGACAACCAAATTCCGCCTTGATATCTTTTGTAGAGCGCAAAACCCAGTTTTAAGGAATGTTCAGAGCAGTTCGGACAACAACGCCGGCTGCTTTTTGTTTTTTGGTCCCAAACTTTTGAGGAGGTAAAAATGAAGGTAAGAAATCTGGTAATCGTTTTGGCGGCTGCGGCTGCGGTCTACTGCGTACCTGCCCTGGCTGAGACGGCCGCGAACCCGTCCCAGCCCGATACAGCCGCGCTCGACCAGGGGAGCAGCGGGTCGTCCGGCGGCTCGATGGGCACGACCGACTCGTCCGACGGCTCGTTCGGCAACACAGGGACGAGCACCGGCGGCCGCGACACGGGCGCAATGCCGGGCAGCCAGGGATATCGCAACGTCACCGGCATGGAGAGGGGCCGCAAGTTCCATAACGTGACCGGCATGGGCGGCGGCTCGATGGGCGGCACTTCCGGCGGCGGCTGGGGCGGCAGTTCGGGCGGTTCGTCATCCGGCGGCATGGGCGGCGGCTCGTCCCCCGGCGGCTATTAACAAGGACAGTCCCGCAGGACCTATATAAGGTTCATCGGAAAGGCCCGGCCGGGAGAATGTGCCTGCCGGGCTTTTCCTTGTCGCTTTACCGGCCACCGGCCCGCACCAGACCCTATTTCCTTGACAAACATTTCCCGCATGGGCTATAAAGTCCTTATCCGATTTTATTAAATAATCCGCCCAGGTGGCCCATGCTCTTTATCGGCGATATATATGTAAGCGAAATCCTCGGCAAGCCCGTGCTCGACCCCCACGGGGACGATATCGGCCGGATAGTGGACTTCACGGTCATCCTGGGCGAGCTGTTTCCGCGCGTCTCCGCCCTGATTGTCTCCAAAAAAGGCGATTTTTGCCGCATACCTTTGGATTCTATAAGCATTTTCAACAAGAAGGTTATCTCCACGACGCTTCACGCCCATATAATTAAAACCGGCGGGCCGGAGCAAGGCGAGATGCTCGCCTGCAAACACCTGCTCGACAAGCAGATTGTCGATATAAACGGCGCCAAGGTCGTCCGGGTGAACGACCTGAAGCTGGGCGAGGCGCAGGGCCACCTCTGCCTGATTGCAGCCGATATCGGCATTTCCGGCATATTCCGCAGGCTCGGCATAAAGAAACGGTGGGAGAGACTTGCTCGGCTGCTGGGCTTCAAGCATGCGACGAACCTCATAAGCTGGAACTTCCTCCAGCCGCTCGAACCCAGCCTCTCGAAACTGACCTTGACGGTCACGCGCGGCCAGATGAACAACATGCACCCGGCGGACATTGCCCAGATAATATCCGAAGTATCTTCCCGCGACCGCCAGGCCATAGTCAATTCGCTCGACATCGAGACTGCGGCCGAGGCTATCCACGAGCTCGAACCGCATGTTCAGGCCACGATAATCTCCGCCATGGACGAGGACAAGGCCGCCGACATACTCGAAGAGATGCCGCCGGACGAGGCTGCCGACCTGCTCGGCGACCTGCCGGAGGAAAAAGCCAACGGGATACTGCGGAAGATGGAGGCCGAGGAGGCCGAGGATGTACAGGAGCTCCTGACGCACGAGGACGATACCGCAGGCGGGTTGATGACGACCGAGTACCTCTCCTATCCGCCGGATGTAACCATCGAGGAGGCCCTGGTCGATTACCGCCTTCAGGCCCCCGACATCGAGACCGCATCGGCATATATATTGTATGTCCTCGACTCCGACGAGCGGCTTTTGGGCGAGGTCATGCTGAAGGACCTGATACTCGCCCATCCAAAGAGGACCCTCGGCGAGATAATGCGCCGGGATGTGCCGTCCATCGACCCCGGAGAGGACGAGATGGAGGCTGCCCGCATCATATCGAAGTACAACCTGCTCGCGCTCCCGGTTCTCGAAGAGGACCGGACGCTGCTTGGGATAATTACCGTAGACGACGCGGTGGACCTGGTCCTGCCGCCTCAGTCAAGACGCAGAAAACATCGGATAGGATAAGGGATAATGGAAGGCGAACCTGGCAGTAGGCCGACATATTATGGGTTTTCGTACTTTTCTTCTGAACCTGAGGAAGCTCGACCGGCGCCGGCTTTTAATCTTTTTATCGGTGCTGGGTCCGGGCGTAATCACGGCGAACGCGGACAACGACGCAGGCGGCATTGCCACCTACGCCATCGCGGGCGCACAGGAGGGGTACGGCCTGCTTTGGCTCCTGTTGGTTATCACCTTCAACCTCGCGGTAATACAGGAGATGGCCGCGCGGATGGGAGCGGTTACCGGCAAGGGGCTCGCTGACTTAATACGCGAGAAGTTCGGCGTGCGGACTACCTTCATCTGCATGCTCCTGCTCATCGTCGCAAACCTCACCTGCACCATCGCCGAGTTCGCGGGCGTCGCTGCCGCAATTGAGCTTTTCGGCGTATCGAAGTACCTCTCCGTCCCCATCGCCGCAGCATTCGTCTGGGTGCTCGTCGTAAAGGGCAACTACAAGCGGGTCGAGCAGGTGTTCCTCGTCTTCTGCCTGATTTATTTCACATATGTCTTCTCGGGGGTAATGGCGAAACCCGAATGGGGCCATGTATTCGCCAGCACGATGAAACCATCGTTCAAGATGGAGGCCGCATACATAAACCTCTCCATCGCGCTCATCGGCACGACCATTACGCCGTGGATGCAGTTCTTCCTCCAGTCATCCGTCGCGGATAAGGGCGTGAAGGCGAAGGACTACGGGTATACCAAGGCCGAGGTCTTCCTCGGGGCTTTCTTCACAGATTTCATCGCGTTCTTTATCATAGTCGCAACGGCGGCGACGCTCTTTGCAAACGGCATACGAGTGGATTCGGCATCAGACGCGGCGCTCGCGCTCAAGCCGCTCGCCGGGGATTACGCATACATACTCTTCGCGCTCGGACTGCTCAACGCGTCCCTGCTTGCGGCCTCGATACTGCCTCTATCCACGGCCTACGCGGTCTCCGAGGCGTTCGGCTGGGAGTCCGGCATGGACAAAGGCTTTGCGGACGCGCCGCAGTTTCTGGGGATTTACACGGGCTTCATACTGATAGGCGCGGGCGTCATCATGCTGCCCGGCGTCCCGCTTATGAGCATCATGCTTATATCCCAGACCGTCAACGGCATACTGCTCCCGGTCATACTCGTGTTCATGCTCAAGATTATCAACGACAGGGAGATAATGGGCGATTATGTCAACGGCCCGATATTCAACGTCGTCGCGTGGGCCACGGCGATACTGCTGATAGTCCTGACGGCCCTGCTGCTCATCACTACTGTGTTCCCGAATTTCTTCGGTCGCTTCGGCCTTTAACGGAGTAATATGAAATTGATTAGCTATA
>DASXVI010000329.1:0-1685 GCA_036504315.1 Nitrospirota bacterium | reverse complement strand
CTAAATGGAAAACCCGCTTGCCGGAAAATTACAAGGTAAAGAGGTCCTGTTAGGGGTGACCGGCGGGATTGCCGCATACAAGTCGGTCGAACTCGTCAGGATGCTCCAGAGGAGCGGGGCGAATGTCTCCGTCGTGATGACCGAAAGCGCGGCCAAGTTCGTCGGCCCCATTACGTTCAGCGCCATTTCCGGCAGGCCTGTCCATACCTCGGTTTTCGAGGAGTCAGGCCCGATTTCGCATATCGAGCTTACCGCCAGGGCCAATATTTTCGTAATAGCCCCGGCTACCGCCAATATTATAGGCAAGTCGGCCCACGGCATTGCTGACGACCTGATATCCACGCTGTTCCTTGCCGCCAAGTGTCCCGTATTGTTCGCTCCAGCCATGAACTGCCGTATGTACGACAACCCGGCAGTCAAAGACAACCTTGGTATACTCAAAAGCCGTGGAGTGCGGTTTATCGGCCCCGAAGAGGGCCAGATGGCATGCAGCGAGTACGGCTGGGGCCGTATGAGCGAGCCCGCAGACGTATGCGTGGCCGTCGAAGGCATCCTCTTTCGTCCGCAATTACTGACCGGCAAGAAGGTGCTTGTGACGGCAGGCCCGACCATAGAGGACCTGGACCCGGTGCGTTTTATCGGGAACCGCTCTACCGGAAGGATGGGCTATGCCGTGGCGGCCGAAGCCGCGGCAATGGGCGCCGAGGTCACGCTGATAAGCGGGCCTACGGAGCTTGCCGCGCCAGCCGTCATGAATTTCATATCCGTGCGTTCCGCCTCCGGGATGGAAAAGGCAGTGGCAGCGGCCGCGCCTTGTTCGGACATAGTCGTGATGGCCGCCGCAGTAGCGGATTATGCGCCCGCCGGATATTCGGAGCAGAAGATTAAAAAAGGCGAGGGGGCATTGACCCTGGAACTCGTCCGCACGCCGGATATATTAAAGGGGCTGGGCGAGAGGAAACCGAAGGGGCAGGTGCTTGTCGGGTTCGCAGCCGAGACCGAAAATATCGAAGTTAACGCACTGAGAAAACTGGATGAAAAGAAGCTCGACCTTGTCGCGGCGAACTTCGTAGGCGGCGGAGAAGGCTTTGCCGGGACCCAAAACCGGCTGCTCATTTACGGCAAGGACGGCCTGGTCGTCGATACCGGTTTAATTCTCAAGGAGGATGCGGGCAGGGCCCTTCTTGAGCGTGCGGCCCAATTGCTGTAATTTATTGGCCTTTACATTAATTTTGACTTGAAAGTACAGCTGTTTTCGTTTATTATCCCAAGTCTCTTCAGAGAATATCTTAATTTAGGAGGCAGTAATGAGCAGAGTGAATTACCTGTTTACCTCGGAATCAGTAACCGAGGGGCATCCCGACAAGATTGCTGACCAGATTTCCGATTCTATACTCGACGCTATAATCAAGGACGACCCGACGGCCAGGGTTGCCTGCGAGACGCTGGTAACCACGGGCATGGTGTTTGTTGCCGGTGAGATAAGCACCAGCACATATGTCCACATCCCGGATATCGCCCGTCAGACCATAAAAGATATAGGCTATACCAGGGCCAAGTATGGTTTCGATTATGAAACCTGCGCGGTGCTTACCTCTATCGACAGGCAGTCCGGCGATATTGCCATGGGCGTCGATGTCGGCGGGGCGGGCGACCAGGGCCTGATGTTCGGTTATGCCTGCGAC
>DASXVI010000328.1:0-4081 GCA_036504315.1 Nitrospirota bacterium | reverse complement strand
CGGACAGGAGTTGACGGTGGTAATGGAAAACAAGAGCAAGGTTTTCTCAGGGCTTACGGATAATTATATAAGGATAGAATTCGACGGCACAGGCCTTCACCCTGGCGCCCCTGTAAAGGTCTCGGTGGAATCCGCCGGCCTTGATAAAACAACGGGGAGGGTGGTATGGTAAAGGCGTTATCTCTTTTTTCGGGCGGGCTCGACAGCACGCTGGCGGCGCGCGTATTGATGGACCAGGGCATAGATGTAATATCCGTCCAGTTCATCACGCCATTTTTCCAGTACAAGAACAAAGGCTGCGAGGAGAAGGCCACAGAGGACTTCAAAAAACGCTTCGGGCTCAATGTCATGATAGTGGATGTGACCGAAGACTATTTGAAGATGCTCAAAAACCCGGTCTACGGCTACGGGAAGAACTTCAACCCCTGCATAGACTGCAAGATATTCCTGCTGAAGCGGGCCAGGAAGCTGATGGATGAACTGGGCGCGTCCTTTCTGGCTACCGGCGAAGTGCTGGGCCAGAGGCCAATGTCCCAGAGGCGCGACGCGCTCAGGATAATCGAGCGGGACGCGGGCGTGGAAGGCATATTGCTCCGGCCGCTGTGCGCAAAACACCTGGCGCCCACAAAGGCCGAGTTGGCCGGGCTGGTTGACAGGGACAGGCTCCTCGACTTCTCCGGCCGCTCCCGCACCGCCCAGATGGAGCTTGCGAAACACTACGGTATAGATGATTATGCATCCCCTGCCGGAGGCTGTCTGCTGACCGACCCGATAGTGTCCGTCAGGATAAGAAAGCTGTTGGCGGGAAAAGAAATACTTGAGGTCCAGGACCTGCTGCTCATGGCCGTCGGCAGGCATTTTTCTCTTCCGGGCGGGCAGTTGTTCGTAGGGAGATATGAAAAGGACAACGAAAAGCTTGAAAAACTCGTCCGTCCGGCCGACCATGTCCTTATGGCAGCCGAATCCAAGGGTCCTTTTGCCCTGTACCGCCGGACGAACGCCGAGCCTGCCGTTACAGAGGCCGACCTGAACCTTGCCGCGAGGATTGTGGCAAGGTATTCAGGCGCAAAGAACGACCCGGAAGTTCCGGTCTTAATATTGTCCGGCGGCCTGGAACGCATAATAAGCGTCGCGCCCGCCGCCGAAGAGGAGATTGAGCCGTTATGGACCGTTTACTAACAATCAGATGCGGGGTAATCCATGAATATCAATAAGTTTATTGCCGGAGCCGCCTGCGTTCTATTGCTGGCCGGGTGTTCCGCCCAGCGCATGAACCTCTCCTACAACCCGGCACAGGGCGAGGTTGGAAAGAGCAAGGACGGCCAGTTGAAGGGCGCAATAGTCGAGGTGTCGGACCTTAGGGACGGGGTGAACACCTATCCGAAGCAGGTGATAAGGCATATGACCTACCGGGGCGAGGAGAGCTACGACATAAACGACCGCACCGTGCAGGAGGTATTTACCGACGCCCTGACGGGCGAGCTTTCAATTGCAGGGGTGAGGGTGGTGACGCTGCCGGAAGTCAAGGGACCGCTCGACAAAGAGACCGCCGCAAAGCTTGCGGCTGACATAAGGGAGAAGCACCCGGATGTCAGGGCCGCCTTTGCGGTAAAGATAAAGGACTTTATGGCCTCGTCCGAGGGGAAGCTAGTTACCGACAAGGTGCATGTTACGGGATGGGTACAGTTCCTGATGCTGGATGTCCAGACCGGAGACCTCTTCCAGACCGAATTCAAGAACGAATGGGACGCGACTGCGGCCAACGCCAGCAGGAATTATATGATAGGCCAGCTTAACCAGATGCTGACAACAACCATGCAGGAAACCGTCCGGGACAACAAGACCCTGCATGAATTGATCGAAAAAATGAAGAAGCGTTAGATTTCTGGCGGGCATTAGCGTCAATGCTGATACAAGGCCGCCATTGGTCTGACGAATTTGGTCAACAGGTTTTTATTGTATTTAAAGGGTTTACAAAAGGCGGCCAAAAGGCCGCCTTTTCTGCTTAATTTTTAGGCATGGTTCCGGGAGTGTTTACCGGTGTGGGGTTTGCCTTATATCTACATGGTTATCAACAGGTTTTCCACAGATTTTGTGGAAAGGTATTCTAACCCGTTTAAATACCGTCGCTTACAGACTGCCTATTTAAAATGTCTTTAAAATCGCATACTTGGTATCGCGCTGCGCAGCGGCGAAACCAGCATCTTTTATCAAATAGACTATATCTTCCATGCTCATCGAGTTTTTCACGCCTGTGGCAGCTACGACATTCTCTTCTATCATCGTGCTGCCGAAATCGTTTGCCCCGAAACGGAGCGAAACCTGGGCCATCGCAGACCCTTGGGTTACCCAGGACGCCTGGACGCTCGGGAAGTTGTCGAGGTATACGCGGGAGAAGGCGAGCACCCTCAGATACTCAGTCCCGGAGGCGGTCCCGCCGCCAAGTTCGGTATTCCCCGGCTGGTAGGTCCAGGGGATAAAGGCGGTAAAGCCGCGGTGCATGTCCTGCATATCGCGCAGCCTGTCCATATGCTCGACGATGTCCTCCGGGCCTTCCACGCTCCCGAACATCATAGTGGCGGTGGTTGGCATCTCTAACTCCTGGGCTGCAAGCATGACTTCCCGCCAGCCCTCCCATCCGATCTTCTTGGGGCTTACCCTGCTCCTGACCTCGTCGACGAGTATTTCGGCCCCGCCGCCGGGGATGGAGTCGAGCCCGCTGGCCTTCAGCCTGACAAGGGCTTCACGGATGCTCAGCCCTGAAGAACCGGCTATATGCTTGACTTCCGCCGGGGATAATCCGTGGATATTTATAGGATAACGCTCTTTAATGCCGCCGAACAGCCGTTCATAGTATGTGATATCAAGTTCCGGGTGCAAGCCGCCCTGGATGAGTATCTGGGTGCCGCCCAGATCGAGAGTCTCTTCAATCTTCCTGAATATCTCCTCGTCGGTCAGGGTATATGCCTCCGGGCTTCCCTCATCACGGAAGAAAGCACAGAACTTGCATTTGTTTACACAAACATTGGTGTAGTTGATATTTCTGTCCACCACAAAGGTGACGACGCCTTCCGGGTGGAGACGGCTCCTTACATGGTCTGCGGCGCGGCCGAGGTCGAGCAGCCCGGCATCCTTGAAGAGCATCAGGCCCTCTTCCTTCGTTATCCTCGACCCGGCCTGTATCTTCTCGAATATATTGTTTAATTCCATTTTCTTACCTGGTTGTAGAATGTATCGCGCTCGACCGGTATCTTGCCCGCCTTCTTGACCATCCAGATTATCTCGTCCACGGTCATCTCTTCCTTGCTTTCCCCGCCGGCCATATGCGTGATTTTCTCCTCGATGACCGTTCCGTCCAGGTCGTCCGCGCCAAAATAGAGGCAGGTCTGGGCGAGCTTCTCGCCGGTCATTATCCAATAGGCCTTGATGTGGTCGAAATTATCAAGATAAAGCCTTGATATTGCGATTGTTTTAAGGATATCGAGGCCGCTGATGGGGTGCGTGCCCTCTATCGCGGTATTCTTGGGGTGGAAGGGGAGGGCGATAAATGCGAGGAAGCCGTCCGTCTTGTCCTGGAGCGCTCTGAGGCGCTTTAAGTGGTCAACCCTGTCCTCAAATCCTTCAAGATGGCCGAAAAGCATCGTGGCGTTCGTGCGTATGCCTGTTTTGTGCGCGGTCTCCATTATCTCAATCCACCGCTCCGCGTGTATCTTCTCCGGGCATAGCTTGTTGCGGACTTCGCTCCTGAATATCTCGGCCCCGCCTCCAGGCATGGAGTCGAGTCCTGCCGCCCTCAAATCCTCAAGCACTTTCTGAACTGACAGGCCGGATACATTTGATAAATAATCAATTTCTACGGCAGTAAGGGCTTTAATGAAAACTCCCGGAACCTCTGCCTTGAGCGAGGAGAAAAGCTCTTTATAGAATTCCAGCCCCATATCAGGGTTGAGGCCGCCGACTATATGGAACTCACTGACCTGCCCTTTGACTGCCCGTGCCTTGGAGACCATCTGGTCCATGGTCATCTCATATGCGCCAGGTTCGCCCTTGCTACGGCTGAATGCACAGAACTTGCACCTGT
>DASXVI010000327.1:0-9861 GCA_036504315.1 Nitrospirota bacterium | reverse complement strand
TCGGCGATGCTCAAAAGCACGAGCGGGTTCGACATCGCCGAGGAGGACCTCCGGCTTCGCGGCCCCGGCGAGTTTATGGGCACGAAGCAGTCGGGCCTGCCGGAACTGACGCTCGGCAACATTATAAGGGATGTAAAGATTCTTACCACGGCGCGGGACGAAGCCTTTGGTATAATAAACGGGGACCCGGATTTGAGCAAACCCGTCCACGCGCGGCTGAAAGCGGCGCTTGCCGGGAAATGGCAGGAAAAGCTGAGGTTTATTAAGGTCGGGTAGAAATAGTCCCCAGCCCCCGACATGCTTAGGCGCATTGCCCTTTGTTCATCTTCGGTGCCTTCGGCACCGCAAGGTGGCCTCCCCCGCAGGTGGGGAGGGGAGAATAACGGAAGTGTTGCCCGGGAAAAGTCATCCCCGCGAAGGCGGGGATCCAGAGGCTTTGGATTAGTAACTGGAGAGCAAATGATACTTTGGGACAGGGTAAAGAAAAGCCTGGATAACGGCGTCGAGCAGGTGGTCAGGGTCTCGAAGACCTTGTCCGAGAGGGCGAAGATAGAGGCGGCCATCACCAGGCTGCTTATCGACAAGGGGACGCTCGAAACGAGGATGGAACGCGCCCAGAAGAGGCTCGGCGACCGGGTCTTCTTGCTGTGGGAACTGAAGAGGGAAGGAATAATGTCGGAACCGGAAGTTGTCGAGGCGCTCAGGGAGATTGCCGATACCCGTGACGAGATTGCAGCCCTGGCAATCCGTATCCAGAAGATATCCCTTGGCGAAGAGGACGAATAGCAGATGCTCGTTATATACCTTGTTGTATTCATGTTCGGGCTGGTGGTCGGGAGTTTTCTGAATGTCTGCATATACAGGCTGCCGCTCGGAAAGTCGATCGTCAGCCCGCCGTCGGCCTGTCCGGCCTGCGGCACACAGATAAAGCCGTACCACAACATCCCCGTTTTCAGCTACCTGTTCCTTGGGGGCAAGTGCGCATACTGCGGCGAGCCTATCTCGGTCAGGTATCCGGCTATCGAGCTTTTGAACGCTTTGGGCTACACGGCCGCAGTCTACCGTTTCGGGGCTGACCCGAAGGCATTCCTTGTGATGCTGCTGTTCTCGGTATTCGTGGTGATTACATTCATAGACTTGAAATACCAGATTATCCCGGACTACATAACCCTGCCGGGCATCGTGTTCGGGCTTGCGTTCGGGCCCCTTTTCTTTAATACCGGCTTTATCAACTCCCTCGTCGGGGCTGTGGCCGGGGGCGGGCTGTTCTTCCTCATAGCGGTGGTAAGCCGGGGCGGGATGGGCGGCGGCGATATAAAGTTTATCGCTATGGTCGGCGCATTCCTGGGCTGGCGGCCGGTGCTTATGACCATTTTCTTCGGCTCCCTGTTAGGGGCGCTGGTGGGCGCAGGACTGCTGATTTCCAAGAAGGCGGGGCGGAAGACCCCGATACCGTTCGGGCCGTTCCTTGTGGCCGGAGCGCTGATATCCATATTTTTCGGAGAAAACATCCTCGATTTTTATCTTAATATCGGCGGATAGCGGGATAAATGAATAAATACTTCAGCCCAAGGGCCGGCGTCAGGTGGCTAAGGCACCAGTATATCAAGTTGGTCCGGCTCAACGACACGCCGGAGAAGATTGCCGCCGGGCTGGCACTGGGCGTCGTCATCGGCATTTTCCCGACCTTCGGGCTGGGGATTGTCATGGCCGTATTTCTGGCCGGACCGCTGAAGGTGAACAGGGTATCGGCTGTCCTCGGAACCCTGGTTATGAACCCCTGGACCGCACCGTTTTTCTGGGCTATGAGCTATCTGGTCGGTTCTGTCGTGGTGGGGAATAACCTGCTGGAATCCGTTGAAATACTCCGGGACATCGGGAAGCATAAGGACATAATGGGCCAGATAGTGGGGAAAAACCTCCTTCTGCCCTATATAATAGGTAACGTAATAGTGACCATATCCGCGGCTGCAACATCATATCTCGTGGGTAATCTGGCCGTCAGGTATTACCGGAAGTCGAAGCTGAAACGCCTGCAAAAGAGGGCTTTAAACGGTTGATATAATTGGATAAAGTACGGGCATCCCGCCCGCCCCGAATTTGCTTGACAAGGGTATGGGGCGTCTGTATAATTCACCTGTTTTCTTTTAGACAACCGACGTCTCTTCCGCCTCGGAACAGCTTAGGGGACGGAGCGGCGCTATTTTGCGCCCATTTTTGGGAGGCGCTTAAAAATGGAAATAAAGGTATCGGAAATTCCGCCGGAAGGTCTCGGCGCGGAGTTTATAATAGGCGTTAAAGATATCGGGGAGTTGGCCGAAGACATAAAGGCCCTCGGACCTCTCACCGCTTCGTTCAGGCTTAAAAAGGTTGGAGATACCGTTTTCGTTACCGGGAAGGTGGACGAAAAGGTGGAATTGATATGCGCCAGGTGCGGCAAGGCGTTCGAGTCGGATATCTCTGCTGATGTCAGCCTCGACCTCAACCCGGTTGTCGTGCTGACGCGCGAGGAAGAAAAAGAGCTTCAGCAGGGCGACCTGGAGGTAGAGTTCTACGAGGACGACAAAATCGAACTCGACGAGCTCTCAAAAGAGCAGGTGTTGCTCCAGGTACCCATGAAGCCTTTATGCAAGGAAAGTTGTAAAGGGCTTTGCCAGTTTTGTGGGAGTAACCTCAACGAGGGGCAGTGCGGTTGTGAGCCCCCGTTAGGCCATCCCGGTTTGTCCGGTCTTGCCGGTCTAAAAGAATTATTGAAGAAAAAAGGAGAAGAGGAGTAGAAAATGGCTAATCCGACTAATAAAACCTCGAAGGCGAGGACCGCCAAAAGGCGTGGAAACATCAAGATCGAAGCACCGAATGTCTCGACCTGCCCGCAGTGCCATGAGCCGAAGATGCCGCACAGGGCCTGCATGAGCTGCGGCACCTACAGGGGCCGTACCGTCATCGCCGTCGAAGAGATATAGTAAGAGAAATATATAATGAGGATAGCAGTTGATGCCATGGGGGGCGATTTTGCTCCCGGGGCCGCAGTAAAGGGCGCGGTTGAGGCTGCCGGCGAACTGGGTGTGGCAATCACACTGGTTGGCGATTCAGGCAAGGTCAAGAAAGAACTCGACCAGCTCGATACCTCCCGTCTCGATATTAAGATAGTCCATGCTTCCGAAGTGATAGACATGCAGGAAAATGCCTCTATCGTCATGCGCAAGAAGAAGGACTCATCCATCAGGGTGGCCACAGAACTTGTTAAGAGCGGCGAAGCCGTTGCGGTGGTGAGCGCGGGACATTCCGGCGCCGCCATGGCCACGGCCCTGTTCATCCTTGGACGCATGAAGGGTGTAGACAGGCCTGCCATAGCCACCCTTATGCCAACTATGACCGGCTTCTCCATTGTTCTGGACGTCGGCGCCAATGTTGACTGCAAGCCCCAGCACCTGCAACAGTTCGCTATAATGGGCGATGTCTTCGCGAGGAAGGTCCACGGCATATCCAGGCCTAAAGTCGGGCTTCTCTCTATCGGCGAGGAGGATACCAAGGGCAACGAGCTTACGCTCGAGGCCTTCAAGCTCCTGAAGCAGACGAAGATGAACTTCATAGGCAATGTCGAGGGCCGGGATATATTCAACGGCAGGGCGGACATCATAGTCTGCGACGGGTTTATCGGCAATGTCGCGCTGAAGATAAGCGAGGGCCTTGCCGATGCGCTGAGCACGCTGCTCAGGCAGGAAATAGAAGAGGCGATAGGCGGCCAGATAGGCTACCTGCTGCTGCGGCCCGCTTTCAGGAAGTTCAAGAAGAAGATCGATTATTCCGAGTACGGCGGAGCGCCGTTGCTCGGTATAAACGGTATCAGCATCATCAGTCACGGCCACTCTTCGCCTAAAGCGATAAAGAACGCCATAAAAGTTGCCCGCGAGTTTCATCTGAAGCAGGTGAACAAACACCTCCAGGCCGACATAGAGGCCGCGGTCGCAGGTTCCGGGGCGGTCAGGAAGACGCTTAAAGCGGTAGAGGAAGCCTTAAAATGATAAGGACTAAAATCCTCGGGACGGGTTCGTATGCCCCCGATAAGGTATTGACCAACCACGACATCGAAAAGATGGTCGATACCTCCGACGAATGGATACAATTGAGGACCGGCATCCGGGAGAGGCGCATAGCGCCCGAGGACTGGGCAACTTCAGACCTTGCTTACCGGGCCGGTAAAAACGCCCTCGAAATGGCTGGCGTCGAGGCTTCAGAGCTTGACCTTATTATTGTCGCGACTGTCACGCCGGATTCATCCTTTCCGTCTACCGCGTGTATACTCCAGGAGAAGCTGGGGGCGACCAGGGCCGCCGGGTTCGATATGGCCGCAGCCTGTTCAGGCTTCATATTCGCTCTCTCTCAGGCAGACGCCTATATAAAGAGCGGGATATATAAAAGAATACTGGTCATAGGCGCGGAGACGCTCTCCAAGATTACTGACTGGACGGACAGGAACACATGCGTGCTGTTCGGAGACGGGGCGGGCGCGGTGGTCCTCGGGCCGAGTGACGACGAAAGCGGGATACTCTCCACGCATCTGCACACCGACGGCTCGATGGGATATCTACTGGAGCTCCCGGCCGGCGGTTCACGCATACCGGCGTCTCCCGCGAGCGTGGCGGAAGGCCAGCATTATATAAAGATGCGCGGCAACGAGACCTTCAAGGTCGCTGTCCGCGCGCTCGAGGAAGTAGTCCTCGAATCAATCGAGCACAACGGCATGGAGGCAGGGGATATCGACCTCCTCGTGCCGCACCAGGCGAACCTCCGCATAATCCAGGCCACTGCGAAGAGGCTGGATATGCCGATGGAGAAGGTAGTCCTTACTGTCCAGAAATACGGAAACACTTCCGCCGCATCCGTGCCGATGGCCCTCGACGAAGCGGTCAGGGACGGACGGATCAAGAAGGGGATGAACATCCTCCTCGAGGCGTTCGGCGGAGGGTTGTCCTGGGCGTCCGCGATGATAAAGTGGTAGTCCGGGTGTTAATAAAACGACATTAATTCAAGCGGATTCTTAAAGTCATAACGAGGTGAAAGCAAATGGATTATTTACTGACGGAAGAGCAGCTTGCAATCAGGGACCTTGCCCGCCAGATTGCAGAGGAAAAGATCAAGCCGGTCAGGGCCGAGCTTGACGAGAAGAATGAGTTTGCCTGGGATATAATGCATGTCCTCGCCCAGGCCGACCTCTTCGGCCTTTACATTCCGGAAGAGTACGGCGGGTTCGGCGGCGGCTGCTTCGAGAACTGCATAGCGGTCGAGGAAATCTCCCGCGCATGCATTGGCATCTCGGTCAGTTTCGCAGCCAGCGGCCTCGGCTGCTATCCGATACTGCTTTTCGGCAACGAAGAGCAGAAGGCGAAATACCTCCCGCAGATTGCCTCCGGCAAGAGGCTCGCGGCGTTCGGCCTTACGGAGGCCAATGCAGGCTCCGATGCGGGCGGCACCAGGACGACCGCCGTCCTCGACGGCAACGAGTGGGTGTTAAACGGCACAAAGCAGTGGATAACCAACGGCGGCGAGGCGGAGATATACTCCGTCATAGCTATGACCAACCCGTCCAAGGGCGCGCGCGGCGCATCGGCCTTCATAGTAGAGAAAGGCACGCCGGGCTTCTCCTTCGGCAAGAAGGAGAACAAGATGGGTATCCGCTCCTCGGCCACCCGCGAGCTGATATTCGAGAACTGCCGCATACCGAAGGAGAACATGCTGGGCAAGGAAGGCATGGGCTTCCTAATAGCGATGAAGACGCTCGACAAGTCCCGCCCCGGCATCGGCGCGCAGGCCGTCGGCCTCGCCCAGGGCGCGTTAGACGAGTCAGTCCAGTATGCCCGTGAGAGGCACCAGTTCGGCAAGCCCATCATCTCTTTCCAGGCCATCCAGCATATGCTGGCCGACATGGCAACACAGACAGAGGCCGCAAGGGCGCTCATATATGCCGTCGCGAAGTTCATGGACAGCGACCCCAAGGATGTCTCCAAAGCCTCCGCGATGTCCAAGCTGTTCGCATCCGACGTTGCGATGAAAGTTACTGTCGACGCGGTCCAGATACTCGGCGGCTACGGCTACATGAAGGAGTACCCGGTCGAGAAGATGATGCGCGACGCCAAGATACTCCAGATATACGAAGGCACCAACCAGATACAGAGGAACGTCATAGGCGCGGCCCTTATCAAGGAAGCCGCCTCTTCGAAGAAGTAGCTTAAGGCGCAGTTTAATATTGGCATAAAAAGGGCCGGCCCCAAAAGCCGGCCCTTCAAATCACGAGGTCGTCAGAATGAACATAGCAGTATGCGTGAAGCAGGTGCCGGATGCCTCGGAGGTCAAGATCGACCCCCAGACCAACACGATGAAGCGCGAGGGCGTCCCGGCCATCCTGAACCCGTTCGATACTTACGCCGTCGAAGAGGCCATCTCCATCAAGGAAAAGGTCGGCGGCAAGGTCACCGCAGTCACAATGGGGCCGCCCCAGGCTGTCGAGATGCTGAAGCTCTGCGTTTCGATGGGCGTGGACGACGCAACTCTCCTTTCGGACCGCGCCTTCGCGGGCGCCGACACCTGGGCCACTTCTTACACCCTCGGCCTCGGGATTAAAAAACTCGATAAAGTAGACCTCATCATCTGCGGCAAGCAGGCGATAGACGGCGATACCGCGCAGGTAGGCCCCGGCATAGCAGAGAACCTCGGCCTCCCGTTCGTGGCGTATGTCCGCAAGGTCCTTGATATAACCGACACCACCCTTACCGTCGAGCGGCTCATCGAGGACGGCTACGAGGTCGTCGAAGTCTCGCTTCCCGCGGTCATAACCGTCGTGAAGGAGATAAACACCCCGAGGCTGCCGTCGCTCAAGGGAAAGATGAGGGCGAAGTCGCTCGAAGTCAAGCCGCTCTCCGCCGCCGATTTGGGCGCAATACCGGAGAACATCGGCCTTGCCGGTTCGCCGACCAAGGTCTTCAAGGTGTTCTCTCCCCCGGTAAAGGGGCAGAGGGAGTTTATCGAGGGCGAGCCCGCGGAGCAGGCGTCGAAGCTGGTTGCAAAGCTTCACGAACTGCGCGTGCTGTAAGGAAGGGGAATAATAAAATGGCAATCATGGTAAAGACAGATATATGCGTCGGCTGCGGGGCATGCGTAAGCCAGTGCCCGTTCGGCGCTATCGATATGAAGGGCGAGTTCGCGGCAATCGGCGACAAATGCACGCTGTGCGGCACTTGCGTCGATGTCTGCCCGGTCTCCGCCATCGAGATAACGGCTGAGCCGAAGGCCGCCCAGGCCGACGACATCACCGCCTACAAGGGCGTGTGGGTATTCGCCGAGCAGAGGGGGGGCGCTGTCGCCCCGGTATCCTTCGAGCTTCTGGGCGAGGGCCGCAGGCTTGCCGACAAGCTCGGCGTGCAGCTTTCAGCCGTAATCTTCGGCACCGGCATCGAGCCGGGGATAAAGTCCCTCATCGAGGCGGGCGCGGACAAGGTTTATGTTTATGAGGACGCCCTGCTAAACGAGTTCCACGAGGACGCGTATGCTGACGCCCTTACCGAGCTTATCAGGGAGTACAAGCCCGAGGCGGTGCTCGTTGGAGCGACCTCGATTGGACGCGCTTTCACCCCGATGGTCGCGTGGAGGATACGCACCGGCCTTACCGCCGACTGCACCAGCCTCGATATCGACACCGAAAAGCGCCAGCTTCAGCAGACCCGCCCGGCGTTCGGCGGCAACATTATGGCCACAATACTATGCCCGGACAACCGTCCGCAGATGTCCACGGTCCGCCCCGGCGTCATGAAGCGCCTCGCGGCCGACCCGTCTCGCACGGGCGAGGTCGTAAGGAAGAAACCGGCCAAGCCGCTCACTTCCCGTACCAGACTCCACAATGTAATAGAAGTGGCAGGCCACTCGATAAACATATCCGAGGCGGAGATAATAGTATCAGGCGGTCGCGGCATGGGTTCTGACAAGGGCTTTGCCCTCCTGAAGGAACTGGCTGAGGTCTTGGGCGGCGTCGTTGGGGCAAGCCGGGCCGCGGTAGACAACGGCTGGATGCCTTACCCGCACCAGATAGGCCAGACGGGCCGCACGGTCTGCCCGAAGATATACTTTGCCTGCGGCATCTCGGGAGCTATACAGCACCTCGCGGGCATGCAGTCCTCCGACCTCATCATCGCGATAAACAAGGACGCTTCCGCGCCGATATTCAATGTAGCCGACTTCGGCATCGTGGGCGATGTCTACGAGGTACTGCCGCAGATTATAAAGCAGGTAAAAGAGGCCCGCGGCTGATGGGCGTCGCGTTCATTTTTCCGGGCCAGGGCTCGCAGTACCTCGGGATGGGCAAGTCCCTCGCCGAAGCGTTCCCGGAAGCCAGGGCCGTATTCGAGGAGGCCTCCGAGTCCGTCGGGTACGATATACTGAAGCTCTGCGTCGAAGGCCCTGAAGCGGAACTGAACCGCACCGAGAACACCCAGCCGGCAATCCTCACGGTCAGCCTCGCTGCTTTTGCCGCGCTTAAGGCAGGCGGGATAACTCCCATAGCGGCCGCAGGGCACAGCCTCGGCGAGCTTACGGCGGTTGCCGCCGCAGGCGGGCTTACTGTGGGGCAGGCGGCATCGCTCGCCAGCAGGCGCGGCAGGTATATGCAGGAGGCCGTCCCGCAGGGCAAAGGCCTTATGGCCGCGGTCCTGGGGCTGGATGCGGATAAAGTAAGAGAGGCCTGCGTTGCCGCATCGGGCATCGGCGTCGTGGCACCGGCCAACTTCAACTCGCCCGGCCAGATTGTGATAGCCGGCGTGAAAGAGGCTGTTGAAAAGGCGGGCGAGCTCTGTAAGGAGTTCGGCGCCAAAAAAGTTGTGCCGCTCGCGGTAAGCGTCCCGTCCCACTGCCCGCTGATGGCGCCGGCCGCCGACAGGCTGAAGGCCGACCTTGCCGGGCTGGAGATGCAGGATTTGAAGTTCCCGGTTGCGAGCAACGCATACGGCAGGCTCATGACCAGCTCGTCCGATGTCAAGGAAGCCCTTGTGAAGCAGCTTACCGAACCGCTCCTCTGGGTGGACTGCGTCGAGGCAATCGTCGCCGCCGGGGTGTCCGACATAATCGAGGCCGGTCCGGGCAAGGTGCTATCCGGGCTGGTCAAAAGGATAACGGACAAGGCCGTTATAAAGAACGCCGAAGACGGGGCTACAATGACCGCTGTATTAGAAGCGCTCAAGTCGTAAAAACCCATTAAATCAACGGGATTTGCACAGGATTTGCGCGGTTACGAATTAGCTTGACATTTGAGTTTCTATTTCTATAATCATTGGCACTGGAGAGAAAAATGAGCTTAAAAGGCAAGACGGCTCTAATCACCGGGTCGGCACAGGGAATAGGCAAGGCGATAGCGGTAGAACTGGCCAAGGCCGGGTGCGATGTAGCCATATCCGACATCAACCTTGAAAAGGCCCAGGAAACCGCCGCCGAGCTGGCGAACTCCTACGGCGTGAAGACCGCCGCCTTCAAGGGCAATGTGGCCAGCGGCGAAGACGCCGTCAAGATGGTGGACGACACCGTCGCCGAGTTCGGCAAGCTGGACATACTTGTAAACAACGCAGGCATAACCCGGGACAACCTTATCATGCGGATGAAGGAAGAGGACTGGGACCTGGTGCTCGATATCAACCTCAAGGGCTCGTTCAACTGCGCCAAGGCCGCGCTGAAGCATATGTCCAAGGCGAGGAGCGGCAGGATAATCAACATCGCCTCTGTCGTGGGCGCGATGGGCAACGCAGGCCAGGCTAATTATGTCGCCTCCAAGGCGGGCCTGATAGGCCTTACCAAGACCATAGCCCGCGAGTACGCTTCGCG
>DASXVI010000326.1:0-8697 GCA_036504315.1 Nitrospirota bacterium | reverse complement strand
CTCGGACTCAAGCCTTCGGGCTATCTTGATAATGTTCGACTGGGCGCGCTCCACTTCGGACAGGCGTACCGGGCCTTTTGCCTCCATGTCCTCCTGAAGTATCTGCGAGGCCTTCTCTGACAAATTCTTGAAGAACTTTTGACTTACAGATTCCCCGGCGCTCTTGAGCGCTATCGCAAGCTCCTCGGTCGTTATCTCGCGGAGCAGCGTCTGGATGCTCTTGTCGTCCACATTCGACAAGTCGTCGAACACGAACATCAGCTTGCGTATGCTCTCGGCGAGGGTCACATTCTTGCCCTCTATCGCTTCGAGTATCTTTTCCTCGTGCGTGCCGTCCACCATGTTTAGGATGTTGGCGACGGCCTGCACGCCGCCAATATCGGTGTTTTTCGCCGAGGTCGCATCCTGGAAATTGTTCCTCAGGACTTCTTCGACTTCTTTAAGTACCGACGGCGGAACACCTTCCATCGTGGCCATCCTGAGTATCACTTCCGGCTGTACCTCCTCGTGCAGGTAAGGGATTATCTGGCTCGCCTGTTCGGCCTCTATGTTAGAGAGTATCAGGGCGATGGTCTGCGGGTGCTCGCCTTTGATGAAGTTCGCTATCGTGCGGGCGTCGAGCCTCTTGAGAGATTCCATCCCCTGAAAATCCGTGCTGCGGCTGATTATCTCCTTTGCCTTGTCGGCTCCGAGCACCTTTGAGACCGCGCTCTTCAGGAAATCCTCCCCGCTGACGATTACCTCTGCTTTTGAGGTAAGCCTCTTCCCGAAGTCCGTGATTACATCGTCGAGGTTGTCTTTCGATATGCGGCTGATACGGCCGAAGGCCTCGCTTATTTCCGCGATGTCCTCCTCGTTCAGGTTTCTCAGGACCTGCGCAGCCGTCTCCTCTCCCAGCACGGAGAGAAGGACTGCGGCCTTCTCATGTCCCTTCAAGCCTTTGTTTGCCATCAGCCTACTTCTCCCTCAGCCAGCCCTTGACGACGCCCGCGGCCCTGGCCGGGTCCTGCGAGACAATGTTGCCGACATTTTCCTTGTTTATGAATACCGGAGATCCGGATATCATCTTCTGTTTCCCAGCCTCCAGTGCGGGCACAACCGCCTCGGATTCGTCCGCGTAGACTGCGGCAGTCCGCAGTGGCATGGACGACGCGAGGCTGTTGACCATCGGCCTGAGTACCAGCACAATCATAAGCAGCATGCCGATGCCGACTATGCCGTACTTGAGATAAGGCATAAGGTACTTATCTACCCATGTGTCCTGTGAGGCGGCCTCGCCGGACATGTCGCCTGCTATCGCCGTCTCGAACGGGACATTGACCACCTCTACCTTGTCGCCCCTGGTCTGGTTATATCCGAGCGCGGACTGCACTATGCCGGTAAGTTTAGCCATCTCTTCCTGCGGCCTCGGCACAAATACGCTCTTTCCCTTTTCCTTTTCCTTGTATGTGCCGTCTATAAGTATCGCAGCGGACAGCGTGCGTACCTGGCCGGTCGGTTTTACCGTGTGCGTCTTGCTCATGCTGATTTCATAATTGGAGGTCTCGCTCTGGCGCTCGCTCGAAGGCCCGTTACCATTTTTGGCCTGCTGCTGGAACTGGCCGTCTTTGCCGGGTATGTTTGAGGCGACGCCTGGTATGCCCGCAGACTCGTATTTGCCGTTCTGTTCTTTTTCGTTCGATTTCTGCTGGCTGCGGATTACAGAAGCCTGCGGGTCGTACCTCTCCTCTGAAAGCTCCTGGCGGGTGAAATCCATATCCGCCGTCACGCGGACGACGGCCTTGCCCGCGCCCAAGACCGTTTCGAGCATCGACTGCACACGGCTTTCGAGGTCTTTCTCCACCGCCCTCTTATATTCGAGCTGGGTGCTGGAGAGCATTCCGATGCCGTCCTCATCGGCGGGCTTCGAAAGCACGCGGCCCTTGGTATCCACTACAGTGATGTCGTTGGGGGACAACCCCTCGACTGCGCTTGCGACAAGGTGGACTATGCCCATCGACTGTTCCTGTGAAAGGGACATCCCGCTGCGGAGTTTAAGCACGACGGAAGCGCGAGAGCGCTCCTGGTTATTCACGAAGAGCGTGCGCTCCGGTATGACCAGGTGCACGCGGCAGTCTTCGACCTCGGAGAGCTGGCGCACCGTCCGGGCCAGTTCACCCTGTAGGGCCCTTTTATAGTTCAACTTCTGCACGAACTCGGTCATCCCGAGGCTGCTCTTGTCGAATATCTCGAAGCCGACGCCGCCGCCCTTGGGTATGCCCTCGCCCGCAAGCTCCATGCGCAGCTCGTATACCTGGTTATCCGGCACCATGACGGCGCTTCCGGCGAGCTTGTATTCGACCTTTTTCTCTTTCAGCTTGCCGACGACAAGCTGGACATCGTCCTGTTCGAGGTTGGCGAACAACACGGAAAACTCCGGCGTGCGCGCCCAGTTGACGAGCATCGTCATCCCAAGTATCACGCCGCCTATTATGGCGAACAGCATTACCTTCTTTTGCGCCGGCATGCCGCCGACCGCATCGGCCGCCCTCGAGATGTTTTCCATTCAGTTCCCCTAAACGCCCATCCTCATTATCTCTTCGTACGCGCCGACGACCTTGTTCCTGACCTGCACCATAAGCTGGAACGAGATATCCGCCTTCTCGAGCGCGATCATTACCTTGTGTATGTCTTCGCCCTTGCCGAGCGCCATCCTTGCAACGGACTCGTCCGCCTCGCTCCTCGCCGCCTCGACGCTCTTTATGCTGTCTAACAGCGCGTCCTTGAAGCCGTCCTTGCCCTGCGGCTTGGAAGTCTCGGCCGTCTTGCCGGCGGATTCGAGGTTCGAGAGATAACTCGTTGAGCCTATGCCCCTTAAGTCCATGGCTATCTGCCTATCTCAAGCGCCTTGGCCGCCATCGATTTCGCGGCGTTTACGGCAGTTATATTCGCCTGGTACGACCTCGTCGCCGATATCAGGTTGACCATCTCGTTGGGGACGGATACATTCGGCATGCTGACATACCCTTCCTTGTCGGCGTCCGGGTGGCCCGGGTCGTAGACCTTGCGGAAGGGCGTGTTATCCTCGACGATATCTACGACCTTGACCGAACCTTGCTGTTTGCCGCTGGCGGTTTCGAGCGCCTTGGAGAATTCCGTGGACGAGCTCTCGAAAACGACGTCCTTGCGCCTGTAAGGCCCGCCTTTTTCGGTGCGCGTCGCACCCGCGTTCGCGAGGTTGCCCGCAATGACGTTCATCCTTATCCTCTGGGCTTCGAGCCCGGAGGCGCTTATATCCATAGAGCCGAAGAAGTCCATTTACCTGCCTCCCTGAATTGCGCTTCTGAGCGTCCTGAAGTTTGAGGAAAGTATCTGCGCCGAGGCGTTATACATCAGCGTGTTCTCGGCAAGCTTCACCATCTCGCCTTCGGCGTTGACCGTATTGCCGTCGAGCCCGTGCTCCCGATCCGACTGAAGCCCGTGCGCTTCCAAGCTGGCCGAGCCGTCCGCCCCGGCCTGGATGTGTTTAGTGTTGGTTGCAGCCATGCTGACGCCCTCGCCCACCTTCGCCCGGAGCACCTGCGCGAAGTCGATGTCCTTCGACTTGTAGCCGGGCGTGTCCATGTTCGCGATGTTCTCGGCGATGGCCTTGTGCCTGCTCGCCCTGACGTCCATCGCCGATTCGAGCAGGTTGAATGTTTTGTCCAGATTAATCATGGCTCTTTCCTCCCACCCGATACTCTGCAACCTGCATACCAGACAGGGGGTTAAAAATTTAATTTCTGAACTATTTTTTTAACAATGAAATCAATTGGTTATGAAGGGGGGAAACGGGGGTGCAAAAAGAATACGCCCGCAGATTCCCGCGGGCGTATTCTGATAGGAAACGGTTTCCTACCGGTCAGCTTTAGATGGAAAGATTTTCATAGCTTTTCAGCTTGTTGCGTATCGTCCGGGCACTCACTCCGAGCTTCTTCGCGGCGTGCGTTTTGTTGCCGCCGGCCTCTTCGAGCGCCTTCGTTATCAGCTTTTTCTCCATGTCGCGGAAAGAACCTTCCGCGTCATCGTCGTCATCGTCGTCGCCGCAGCCGTCTTCGAAAACGCCTTCGAGCGAGAGGCGGCCGCCTTCGGACAGAAGCACCGCCTTCTCTAACACGTTGCAAAGCTCGCGGACATTGCCCTCCCAGCGGCGGGACGACAGTATCCCGACGGTTTCAGCGTCCACGCTCAGTATCTCCATCCCGTTGGCCCTGCAATGTTTCTCGACAAAATACCCTACCAGGACAGGGATATCCGAGGCGCGTTCGCATAACGCGGGGACCGTGAAAGAGATTACATTAAGGCGGTAGTAGAGGTCTTCGCGGAAACGGCCCTTCGCGCATTCGGCCTTGAGGTCGCGGTTGGTCGTCGCAATTACGCGGACATCCACCGGGACCGGGTCCTTTCCGCCTATCCTGTCCACTTCCTTCTCCTGGAGCACGCGGAGAAGCTTGGCCTGGGCGACCATGTTCAGCTCGCCTATTTCATCAAGCAGAATCGTGCCGCCCTGCGCCAGCTCAAACTTGCCGGCCTTCCTTTCGGCCGCTCCGGTGAACGCGCCCTTCTCGTGGCCGAAAAGCTCGGATTCCATAAGGGTCTCAGGGAGCGCGGCGCAGTTGACCGCTACGAACGGCCGGCTCTTGCGCGGGCTGCAGGTATGGATATGACGGGCAAGCAGTTCCTTGCCGGTGCCTGTCTCGCCCTGGACCAGCACGGTGGCCGAGCTTCCGGCTATCTTTTCGGCCTTGGCGATGAGGCTCGCTATCTGTCTGGACTCTCCGATTATCGGCCTTGCAAACTGCTGACGCCTGGGTACGAGTTCGACTATCTTCCTGACCGAGTGCTCCAGCCTCTCGACTGAGAAGCTGCCGAGCATCCCGTCTATCGTGCCGTCCTTCATAGCCTGCACGGCCAAATCCATCATTTCCCCGTCGGTCACAAGGACGACCTTGGTATCCGGAGAGGAGGACTTTATTTTCTTTATGCCTCCCTGAGAAGATGAGTCCGCGCCGGTGAAACCTGTCATCAGCGCGGGATAGCCCACACGCCTGCAACGCTCAGCGGCCTCGTCCCAGTTGGGTGCGGACTGGACACGGTAACCTTCGCCGGTCAGCAGCTTTGAAACTTCCCCGGCCCGTTCTTCGCTCTCCCCCACCACCATGATTGCCTCTCCAAAGCTGTAAGACATTTAAGACCCCCCTCATTGCCTTGGCAATAACTCTTCCCCTGCATGAAACTTGTCTGGCCCATATTCAGTTGTATTCATTATTTAAATGTAATATCGACAGATTCATCCCGAACTTTAGGAAATTTTTTCCTACCCGGCCTTTTTTTCCGTGGGCATCTTAACAATATTTTATTAATGTGCTTTACGGCTTGACTGAGGATATGGGTTAATATAAAATCTAATCTTTATCAACAGCACGATTAATAATAAGTTCCAGGTCTTAAAATGCCCCCTGCTCAAGCGCATTTCGATGCGGCAACCTACACGAAGCGGAAATCCAACCCTAAAACCCGGCTCGGGCTATTCCTCTTTGCTATGGAAGTTCCCAGGCTTAATGGAGAGGCAAGGGATGCTGACTGATCTCAATCCCGACAGGATACTCATTGTCGAAGACGACGAGACGCTGTCAGGACTGATACAGAGGCTGCTGGGCTACTCCGGCCTGTTGTCGGAGAGGGTTTCGACGGGGTCGGAGGCCCTTTCGAGGCTCACACGGGAAAATTTTACCCTGATGCTCCTCGATTACCGCCTGCCGGACATGAGCGGCAAGCAGGTTGTCGAACAGCTCCCCGCCGGACACGCCAGGATTCCGTTCATCATAATGACCGGGTACGGCGACGAGAAGGTCGCGGTCGATATGATGAAGCTGGGCGCAAAGGATTTCCTGATAAAAGACGTAAGCTTCCATGAGCTGCTCCCCGCCCTCGTCACCCAGGCGGTGGAACAGATCCATTCCGAGAGAAAACTCGTCGAGGCCGAGAAGGCCATCCTGAAGTCCCGCGACCTCTACCTGAATATGTTCGAGGACTTTCCGACCCTTATCTGGAGGACCGGCGAAGGCGGGAGTTACGACTATTTCAACACGGCATGGCTTCGCTTCACCGGCAGGACGCTCGACGACGAGATCAGCGAGGGGATTGAAAAACGGATACACCCGGAGGACCTCGACAAGTTCAGGGAGGCAACCTCGGAGGCCTTTCAGTCCGTCAGGCCTTTCGAACTGGAATACAGGATGGTCAGGAGGGACGGGGAGTGGCGCTGGATTTTGAATACCGGCAGGCCTTTCTTCGACCTGGACGGCAAGTTTTCAGGCTTCATAGGTTCGTGTTACGACATATCCGAGCGCAAAAAGGCCGAAAAGATGCTTATCCACAGGCTTGAGATGGAAGAGGTCGTGGCCTATGTTTCGGCCATGCTCGTCTCCGAGCACGACGCAAACATCCAGCATGTGCTCGCCATCCTGGGCCGGGCGATGGATGTCTGCGGCGCGAGCGTCGTCCTGTTCCACGACGACGGGAGCAGCCTTTCAGAGAAGCACAACTGGCGTTCCGACAACTGCGGGAAAGATATTACGGCTGATATCAACTTAGAGATTGCGGATATACCCAACATGATAGAGGTGCTCCAGAGGAATGAAGTAATAACCCTCCGAGACGCCTCGGATTTTCCCGTCCCGGAAGCCGGGTTCCTGAATACTGCAGGTGTCCGGGCCATGCTCGCCGTCCCGATGCTGTCGATGGGCAAGCTACGCTGGGCTCTGGCGTTTCTTGACACGAGGACACCGCGTGCCTGGTCGGAGGACGACGTCAGGCTTATCAGGACCGTCTCGGTAGTCCTTGCGGCTTATTTCGAGCGCAAAATAGCCGAAAAAACGCTGCTGCACCGGCTCGAAGTTGAGGAGGCCGTGGCCCAGGTATCCGGCATGATGGTATCGGACGATACGGCCGACTTCGGCGAGGTGCTTGCCATCCTCGGCAAGGCCGTGGCTGCCGACCGGGCCTTTATGGTGCGCATAAAAGAGGGCAGCGAGATGGAGATGGCCGACGAATGGTGCGCCCCCGGCATAGAGCCCGTCATCCAGTCGATAGACCTAAGGGACGGGGGGCCTTACCGGCGCGTAATAGAAAAATTCGCCACCCAGCATACAGTAGTCATTAATAACCTGGCCAACCACCCATATGTCGACGAGGTCAGGGAAGAGCTCTTCAGAAGCGACGTCAAATCCTTTCTCGCGGTGCCGCTCCACTCCGGCAGCAAGCTTATAGGCTTCCTCGGGTTTACCAACTACGCAAAGCCGCGCACATGGTATGACGAGGACGTCAGGCTGCTTCGCGCCGCATCCGAGATACTTGCCGCCTACACGAGCAGGAAGCAGGCGGAAGACGAGCTGATAAAGGCTACCAAGCTCGAATCCCTCGGGGTGCTGGCCGGGGGCATAGCCCACGACTTCAACAACATCCTCACCGCCATACTCGGCAATATATCGCTTGCCAAGGCGTCGGCGACGGCCGACGCCAAGCTAACCAACAGGCTGACCGAGACCGAGAACGCGACCCTGCGCGCGAGGGACCTGACGCAGCAGCTTCTGACATTCTCAAAGGGCGGCACGCCGGTCAAGAAGACCGCCGCCGCCGGTGAGCTTATCCGCGAGACCGCCGGGTTCGTACTGCGCGGCTCGAAGACGCTCTGCAAGCTCGAAATACCGGAAGGCCTCATGCCCGTCGAGATAGACGCCGGCCAGATAACCCAGGTCCTGCATAACCTGATAATAAACGCCGACCAGGCGATGCCTGAGGGCGGGAGCATAGAAATAACCGCCGAGAATGTCGAGAACCCGGAAATTGTCCCGCCTCTCAAAAAGGGGAAATATGTCCGGATAACCGTAAAGGACACCGGCATAGGGATACCACCCGACAATATTCAAAAGATATTCGACCCTTACTTTACCACCAAAAAGAGCGGCAGCGGCCTGGGGCTGGCCACCTCGTACTCGATAATAAAAAAACACGGCGGCCAGATCGCGGTCGAGTCCGAAGTGGGCAAGGGTACGAAATTCATACTCTATCTGTCGGCATCGCGAAAGAAGATACCTGCAAAGGCGGTGGCCGACCAATGCTCTCTGTTCTCGAAGGGCAAGGTGCTGCTACTGGACGACGAGGACATCGTAAGAGATGTAGTCGGCAACATGCTGACGACGCTCGGCTACGATGTGGTTTCCGCCAAGGACTGCTACGAGACCATAGATTTTTACCAAAATTCATTAGAAACCGGCGAACGGTTCGATGCGGTTATCATGGACCTGACAATTCCGGGCGGGATGGGCGGCAAGGAGGCCATCGTCAAGCTCCGGGAAATAGACCCCGAGATAAGGGCCATAGTATCAAGCGGCTATTCCAACGACCCGATAATGGCCGACTTCAAGAGGTACGGCTTTAACGGCGTAATCGCCAAGCCTTTCCAGCTGCAGGAGCTGCAGGATACCCTCCAGCAGGTTATCTCCGAACACACCCACGCCAGGCCCCATCCCATAATAAACTGATCTGCCCCAAAAAAAACCCACAACTCCATTTCTTCCGCATTTCGCTCTTTCCGCATATTTTACAAATAAGCTAAAGTAATGCTCCCGGCGTCCGATAACCCTTGTAATTATAAAGCCTCTCATCCAAAAAGCA
>DASXVI010000325.1:0-5443 GCA_036504315.1 Nitrospirota bacterium | reverse complement strand
GATACCGGTGATTGCGGGGTTAAGCTATGAGTTCATAAAATTTTCGGCAAAGAAGCGCGGAAGCAGGGTAATGGCCGCGCTGATTGCGCCGGGCCTGTGGCTCCAGAAGCTCACCACGAGGGAGCCGGACGACGAACAGATAGAGGTCGCGGTCCGGGCGCTTACGGAAGCCGTACAGATGGAGAAAGACAACGCGGAGGTCGCTAATTGTTTGGCAAGTTAGATGCGGTCGTAAAAAAATATGATGAGCTGACCAGGCTCCTCTCCGACCCCGATGTCATCACGAAGCAGCAGGAGTACATGAAGTACTCCAAAGAGCAGGCCGAGATATCGGATGTGGTCGAGAAGTACCAGGAGTTCCTGGCTGTCCAGAACGGCATCGCCGACGCCGAAGAGATAATAAACGACAAGAAGACCGACGCCGACTTCAAGGAGCTGGCGCAGGCGGAGCTTGCCGATCTGAAGGAGAAGCGCGAGAAGTACGAAGCCGAGCTGAAGCTCCTGCTCATCCCGAAGGACCCGAACGACGAGAAGAACATCCTGCTTGAAATCCGCGCCGGCACGGGCGGAGACGAGGCCGCGCTGTTTGCGGCCGACCTCTTCAGGATGTATACCAAGTACGCCGAAAAGAAGCGGTGGAAGGTCGAGACAATCAGCATGAGCGACACCGGCTCCGGCGGCCTGAAGGAAGTCATCGCGCTCATATCCGGCAAGGCGGTTTACAGCAAGCTCAAGTATGAGTCAGGCGTGCACCGCGTCCAGAGGGTCCCGGCGACCGAGGCCTCGGGCAGGATACACACATCCGCCGCGACCGTCGCCATCCTCCCGGAAGCCGAGGAGGCCGAGGTCAACATCGAGCAGAAGGATTTGCGGGTGGATTTGTTCTGCGCATCTGGCCCCGGCGGCCAGTGCGTCAACACGACATACTCCGCAGTCAGGCTCACGCATATCCCGTCCGGGCTTGTCGTATCGTGTCAGGACGAGCGTTCCCAGATAAAGAACAAGGCCAAGGCCATGAAGGTGCTCCAGGCGCGGCTTCTCGAGAAGATACAGGCGGACCAGGACGCAGAGCGCTCCGAGGACAGAAAATCGCAGGTCGGCACGGGCGACCGCTCCGAGCGCATCCGTACCTATAACTTCCCGCAGAACAGGCTGACGGACCATCGCATCGGCCTGACGCTCTACAGGCTCGAATATGTCATGGAAGGCGACCTGGACGAAGTCGTTGACCAGCTAAATACATTCTTCAACGCCGAGCGGCTGAAGAACCTGTGACGGGGTCCGGTATGAACGCCGGTGAGCTTTTAGCCCGCGCCCGCGCCACTCTTTCGGCCGCAGGGCTGGAAGAGTCTGGGCTTGATGCCGAAGTACTTCTGGCCAAGGCAACGGGCAAGACACGGACCGGGCTTATCGCCTCGATTAACCTCCCGGTGGGCGCAGAGGCGCAGGCTGTTTTTGAAGGTATGGTGGCGAGGCGCGCGAACCGCGAACCGCTCCAATATATAACCGGCCATCAGGAGTTTTTCGGGCTGGATTTCGAGGTGGGGCCGGGGGTGCTTGTCCCGAGGCCTGAGACCGAGCTGATTATTGAGGAGGCCGGGCTGCTGTTGAAGGGTCTGGACAGGCCGCTTGCCGCTGATATCGGTACCGGCAGCGGGTGTATCGCGGTCTCTATTGCGGTATCCGTTCCGGACGCGGAAGTTTACGCGACCGAGATATCCGGCGCGGCGTTAGGATTTGCCCGAAGGAACATTGAAAAACACGGCGCAGGCGGCAGGGTCAGGCTCCTCGAGGGCGACCTTTTCGGGCCGCTGACAGGGCTGGGGCTGGAGGGGAAGTTCGACCTTATCGCCTCAAACCCGCCCTATATTCCGTCGGCGGAGGTATTGAAGCTGATGCCGGAGGTGCGGGACTGGGAACCGGCGGGCGCGCTCGACGGCGGGCCGGACGGCCTGGATGCCGTAAGAAGGCTTATTAATGAAGCCCCGAAATGGCTGAAACCCGGCGGTTGTCTGCTGGTTGAAATCGGTTTCGACCAGTCGGACGCGGTCAGGGATCTGGTTGAGTCTTCGGGCTCATTATTTTTTAAAAAATATCTCAAAGATTTCGCAAATTATAATAGAATATTGGTGGCAACTAAATAGGTTGGCAATCGGTTTAAAGAGGTGTTATGCAGTCCATAGTAATTGAAGGCGGTAAGAGGCTAAAAGGCGAAGTGACGATAAGCGGCGCGAAGAACTCCGCCCTGCCGATACTCTGCGCGACCATCCTCGCCCCCGGCGAGAACAAGCTCACCAATGTCCCGATGCTCAAGGACGTTGCCACAATGGGCCAGCTGCTGGCCAACCTCGGCGCAAATGTCGAGACCCTTGAGAATGCCTACAATATTGATTCATCCAAAATAGCCAAAGACGAAGCCCCTTACGAGCTTGTCAAGACGATGCGGGCCTCGGTGCTTGTGCTTGGCCCGCTTGTGGCAAGGCTCGGCAAGGCGCGCGTCTCGCTACCCGGCGGATGCGCCATCGGCGCGCGGCCCATCAACCTGCACCTGACGGGGCTGAAGAAGATGGGCGCGGAAGTCGATATCGAGCACGGCTATGTAGTGGCAAAGGCCAAGAGGCTCAAGGGCGCGAAGATATACCTCGACATGCCGACGGTTACCGGCACCGAGAACCTGATGATGGCGGCGGCGCTTGCCCAGGGCGAGACGGTGCTCGAGAACGCGGCCTGCGAGCCGGAGATAACGGACCTTGCCAACTACCTTATCGCGATGGGCGCGAAGATTAAAGGCGCGGGCACGGACAAGATTACCATACAGGGCGTTGACGAGCTGAAGCCTGCCGCGTACCGCGTTATGCCGGACAGGATCGAGACGGGCACATTCCTCTGCGCGGGCGCAATAACCGGCGGGGACGTTATGGTGCGCGGCTGCGTGCCGGAGCATTCCGAGGCTTTGATAGTCAAGCTGCGCGAGACCGGGATGGTTGTCGATACGGGCAGGGACTGGATACGCATACAGGGCGTTACAAGGCCGCGCGCGGTGGACATAAAGACGATGCCGCACCCGGGCTTTGCTACAGACATGCAGGCGCAGTTCATGGCGCTGATGTGCATCGCGGACGGGCTTTCGGTAATCAACGAGACTGTCTTCGAGAACAGGTTTATGCACATCGCCGAGCTTCGCAGGATGGGCGCGGACATAAAGGTGCAGGGCACGGCGGCTATAGTGTCGGGCGTGCAGTCGCTATCTGGCGCGCCGGTAATGGCGACAGACCTACGCGCATCGGCCTCGCTTATAGTAGCGGCGCTCGCAGCCAAAGGCACCTCCGAAATTTCGCGCGTGTATCACCTCGACCGCGGCTACGAGAAGATGGAGCAGAAGATGCAGAACCTTGGCGCACGAATCAAGAGGGTATAATGCGGATTCTAAAATCTGGCCAGAAAAACTTTGAGCAGTTCTTCGCCAAGATAGAAGGGCGAGCGGGCGAGGTCCCTGCGAAAATCGAGAAGACCGTAAAGGAAATAATAAAACAGGTGCGCGAGAAGGGCGACGAGGCCCTTATATCCTACACGAACAGTTTTGACGGCACTGCGTTCAGGGCAAAGGACCTGAAGGTTTCGCGCGCCGATATCGACAAGGCCTACAAGCAGGTGGCCGCAGAGGACATAGACGCACTGAAGGCCGCCGCAAGGCGGATAACCGACTTCCACGGCCGCAACCGGCAGGAGTCGTGGTTCGTGCAGGAGAAAAACGGCGCGCTCGTCGGCCAGAGGGTATTGCCGCTTGAGACGGTCGGGATATATGTCCCGGGCGGAAAGGCCGCATATCCTTCGTCGGTGCTGATGAACGCCCTCCCGGCCAAAGTCGCGGGAGTGAGCAAGATTGTAATGACCGTGCCCTGCCCCGGCGGAAAGCTGAACCCCGGCGTGCTGGTCGCGGCGGACATAGCGGGCGTGGACGAGATTTATAAGGTGGGCGGTGCGCAGGCCGTTGCGGCGCTGGCCTACGGCACGAAGACTGTCCCGCGCGTGGACAAGATAGTCGGCCCCGGTAATATATATGTCGCAACCGCCAAGAGGCTTGTCTTCGGGCAGGTGGACATAGACATGGTCGCAGGGCCTTCCGAGATACTCGTGGTGGCCGACAAGACCGCGCGGCCCGCGTTCGTCGCGGCCGACATGCTGTCCCAGGCCGAGCACGACGAGATGGCCTCGGCCGTGCTGGTCACGGACGACGCGGAGCTTGCAGCGGCCGTCGGGAAGGAACTGGAAATCCAGGTCGAAAAACTGTCGCGCAGGGATATCGCAAAGAAGTCCCTTGCCGATTTCGGCGCGATTATAATAGTGGACGACTTAAAGCAGGCGGCGGAGATTGCCAACCGCATCGCGGTCGAGCACCTGGAGCTTGCGGTCGAGCACCCGTTCGAGCTTCTGCCGCTTATTAAGAACGCGGGCGCGGTCTTCATGGGGCATTACACCCCGGAGGCGGTCGGCGATTACGCCGCGGGCCCCAACCATGTCCTTCCGACAGGCGGCACGGCGCGGTTCTTTTCCCCGCTGAACACCGACGACTTTGTGAAGAAGTCGAGCATCCTTTCGTTCACGAAAGAGGCGCTCGAAGAGATAGCCCCAACGGTCCTGCGCCTTGCTAAAATGGAAGGCCTGGACGCGCACGGCAAGATGGTGGAACAGAGACTGAAGGGATAATTGATGCTGACGATAAATGCAAAGACCGTAAACGACGCGTGGTTCCAGTTGCTGACCAAGGCCCTTGAGCAGGACGGCGAGGGGGAGTTCGTAAACGCGTACCCGACCGGGATAATCCAGAGGGGCAGCTTCGAGCTCGGCCAGTCCCGCCTCCAGTTTCCCGGAGTTGCGGTCGAGATAGAGTACCCGGACCAGGACTACTGCGTGGTGATGCCGGCCGGCCTTGAGAACATGGCCCCGACGACGCTCGACAAGGTAGAGAGCTATTTCCACGAATACATACTTGGCGACAATGTGCCGGAGAACACGACCTACACCTACGGCAGCCGCATAAATGTGTCGCTCGCGGGCGTCATCGAGATGCTGCAGGAGACGCCGGTCACGAACCAGGCCGTTATAGAGATAGGCCGCCCGGAAGATTATGACTGCTGCAAGGGCAAGGACGGCAAGGACGACCCTCCGTGCCTGAGGCTTATCGACCTGAAGGTGCGTCCGGCTTACAAGGACGGCGAGTTGGACCGCGCGGCCTCGAAGCTCGACCTGACGGTCTACTTCCGCTCGTGGGACCTGTTCGCGGGCTTCCCCGAGAACCTCGGTGGGATGTCGTTGCTCCAGCAGACAATATCCGGTGTCATCGGCATACCGGTCGGCAGGATGTACGCCTATTCGGCGGGCCTGCACCTCTACGGATACCAGAAGGAACTTGCCGAAATCAGGACGCGCATGAAGGCGTCGG
>DASXVI010000324.1:0-2453 GCA_036504315.1 Nitrospirota bacterium | reverse complement strand
GGCGTAGCTGGTACGGCGTAGACGGAGTCCGGCGGAGTGTGTTGTTATCCTGAAGGCAAGTCGACGCGAGCGAGGAATATATTTCCAACAGGGGTTCGCGCCCTGGAGGCGCGTAGTGCCGGAAGGCGAACCCCCTCCGAGCAAGCAATCGAGACGCGTTCAGTAGAACATATCCGAGCCGAATTTGCTAATGGTCATGATTGGGAATTTACAAATTAATGGTATTGGCGTCCTTGCGCCCCTCGCAGGGATAACGGACCTGCCGTTCCGGCTGATATGCAAGGAGCTTGGGGCTGCGCTCGTATATACCGAAATGATAAGTTCGGAAGGGCTAATCCGTGGTCAGCGCGCAACGGTTGATATCACCGAGAGCGTCCAGCAGGAGCGGCCGGTAGCTTTCCAGATATTCGGGAGCAAGCCGGATTCCATGGCCGAGTCAGCGATGCTACTTGCAGACAGGGGCGCGGACATAATCGATATCAATATGGGCTGCCCGGTAAAGAAGGTGCTGAAGAGCGGCTCGGGCGCGGCCCTGCTCCAGGACTTGAAGCAGGCCGAGGAAATTCTGTCCGCCGTCGTGAAGGCCTCGCCGGTGCCCGTCACCGTGAAGATACGCACAGGCTGGGCTGCAACTGATTTTGTCGCGGTCGATTATGCGAAGATGGCCGAAGCCGCAGGCGCGGCCGCAGTCGCGGTCCACGGCAGGTATGCGCGGCAGATGTTCGCGGGCCAGGCGGACTGGTCTGCGATAGCAAGGGTAAAGCAAGCCGTCTCGATACCGGTAATGGGCAACGGCGATGTGTGGACTGCGATGGACGCGAAGCGGATGATGGACGAGACGGGATGCGACCTCGTGATGATAGGCCGGGGCGCTTTGGGCAACCCGTGGATATTCGGCGAGGTGAACGGCTTGCTTAAAAACGGGGAATTACCCGCTAAGCCGTCGCCCGAGGAGAGGGGCCGGATGCTTGTGCGCCATCTCGAACATGTGGTGTCGCGCGGGCGGGAGCTGGCCGGGGTAAAGCTGATGAGGAAGCACGCGGCCTGGTATTCGCGGGGGCTTCGCGGGGCGGCCGAGTTCCGCAAAGAGATAAACCACACCGAGGAGCTTTCGGTATTTCGGGATGCGGTTACAGGTTTTTTTAGCGGCCCTCAAGAAGCCGTTTTGCAAGGTCAGCCTGTCCCGCTGTTTCCATAACCGAATAGGCCTTCATCTTAATGTCCGCGTCGTCGTGGAAGACGACCGTCATCTCGTTCAACACCGTGAACGCGTCCTGCGGCCTGCCTGTCTCTATCAAGGTCTGTGCCAGGTTGTAGTATGATTCGTAATCGGCCTTGTTAATCCCGAGCGCCTTCCTGTAGCATTCCTCGGCTTTCTTGAGTTCATGCACGCCGGAATAGGCGTTGCCAAGGTTTGCCCATCCGTCCGATGAGTCCGGTTTTATCTGCACGCTTTTTTCAAGGTAGCCTATCGATTTTCGGAAATCGCCTTTCATGCCGTAACTCACCCCCAGGCTTACATACGGGCGGGCAAGTCCGGGATATTTATTGTTGGCATCCTGCCACAGGATAATCGGGTCCTTCCACACGCCGGCGCGCGCGAACGATATAGCCCCAAGCACAATTACGAGGACGACGGCTGATGCCGCTGCTGCTGTTCTGCCGGATATAGGCAGACGCCTTCCGGCAAGCCAGCCCTTTGTGCACGCTGCAAGCAGCGCCGCGATCCCGGCGAGCGGGAGGTACATCCGGTACTCGACCATCTTGTCGTCAAGCGGCACGAGCATTTCTGTCATAAGCGCGAGATAAGGCAAAGCGAGCAGCGCGAGCAGCAGGGGTTTGCGTCTCCAGTGGAGGACGAGATAGCCCGTAGCCGCGATAACCGCCGCGCCGGCAGCAACGCCTGGCCATGAAACCGTTGCCTCATGGTCCACGCTCAGGCCGAAAGGAAGCAGCGCCAGCCGGAGATATTTCGGGAGGACCGAGACCTCGGTCAGCCAGTGCTGCGGGTAGCTCTGGGTTATTGAGGGGACTATCGCATGCGATAGCTGGTAAAACCTGAGCCCGGCAAAACATAAAGCGGCGGCCCAGATGAGCGCGACAGGGAAGGCCCGGAAGCCTGTTTCTTGCTCTTTTGAGAGATGGTATTCGAGGAGCGCGAAGAACCCCGCGAGCGGGATGGCGGATTCCTTCGCAAACAAGGACAGCATGAAAAACATCACCGAGGCCGCAAGCCAGCTTACGCTACCTCCGCGCCGGTACCGCACATAGGCAAGCACGGAGCAGAAAAATGCTGCCGCGACAAGAAGGACGCTCCTTGCGGAGATATAAATTACCGGCTCGGTCTGTAGAGGATGGACGCAGAAGATTGCCGCGAAGAACAGCGCATAAGGCCGGTCTTTCTCGTCCCTGAATACGAGCGTTTCAAGGATGATGAACAGAAGGATGCAGTT
>DASXVI010000323.1:0-8953 GCA_036504315.1 Nitrospirota bacterium | reverse complement strand
AGCTTGTAGGCCCGGATACCGCCGGGCTGATGCTGACCGTGCCGAATACCCTCGGCCTGTTCGAGAAGGATATAAAGGAAATCGCCCGCATAGTCCATGACGCGGGCGGGCTGATGTATATGGACGGGGCGAACTTAAACGCGCTCATCGGGCTCGTCCGCCCCGGAGACATGGGCTTCGATGTGGTGCATATCAACCTGCACAAGACCTTCTCCACCCCGCACGGCGGAGGCGGCCCCGGCGCGGGCCCGGTCGCGGTATCGAAAATACTCGAACCGTTCCTGCCCGCGCCTATGGTCGAAAAATCTGGGGATACCTACCGCCTCGATTATGACAGGCCGCATTCCATAGGGAGGGTCCAGACATTCAACGGCAACTTCGGCGTCCTGGTCCGGGCATATGCCTATATCAGGAGCATGGGGCCGGACGGCCTGCGGGAAGTCTCCGAGAACGCCATCATCAACGCGAACTACCTGCTACAGCGGCTGAAGACTCATTACAAACTGCCGCACGACAGGCATTGCATGCATGAGGTTATCCTCTCCGGCAAACTCCAGAAGGACAAGGGAGTTACGACCCGCGAGATTGCGAAAAGGCTCCTCGATTTTGGCTTCCATGCCCCGACGGTGTACTTCCCGCTTGTCGTGGAGGAAGCCATAATGATAGAGCCGACCGAGACTGAATCCAGGCAGACGCTCGAATTGTTTATCGATGCCATGGCAACTATTGCGCGCGAGGTTATAGACGACCCGGAGAAAGTAAAGTCCGCCCCGAATACCACACGCCTCTCAAGGCTTGACGAAACCGCCGCCGCCAGACACCCGATAATCAGGTATCACAAAGAATAAGGCCCGAAACTTCGCCCTGTTTTTTAATCGGCTGTTATTTCCGTTATCTGTTGACTTGCCCGCCAAAAAAGGCTATAAAATCCAGTAACTATGGAACTTCTCGTCCAGCAGATAATTAACGGCTTAACGGTGGGTGCGGTCTACGCGCTGATCGCGCTCGGCTATACGATGGTCTATGGCATCCTCGAACTTATAAATTTCGCGCACGGCGAAATTTACATGCTCGGGGCATACCTTGGCATAATCATCCTCGGGTTCCTGACCGCCGTCGGCCTGACGGCCGCGAGCCTGCCTCTTGCTATCGTTATCACGGTCGTGGCGGCCGGTGTGATATGCGCGGCCTACGGAGCGACGATGGAGAAGGTCGCTTACAGGCCGCTGCGCGAAGCCCCGCGTTTGGCCCCGCTTATCTCCGCGATGGGCGTTTCAATATTCCTCCAGAACTATGTCATGCTCACCCAGGGCCCTAACGACAAGGTCTTCCCGAACATCATACCCAAGAACGGTTTTACGGTGCTTGGCGCCGAGGTAACCTACCTGCAATTATTCATAATGGGTTCCTCGGTTGCGCTGATGGCAGGCCTGCACCTGTTCATTATGAAGACTAAGATGGGCAGGGCTATGCGCGCGACTGCGCTCGACAAGAAGATGGCCGGGCTGATGGGCGTCAATGTGGACTCGGTCATAACCGTCACATTCGTATTGGGCTCGTTCCTTGCGGCCGCGGCAGGCGTGATGGTTGCGATGTATTACGGGCTGGTGAATTTCTATATAGGCTACCTCGCGGGCATGAAGGCCTTTACGGCGGCGGTGCTGGGAGGCATCGGGAATGTTCCAGGCGCTATGGTCGGCGGGCTGGTGCTGGGCATCCTCGAAAGCCTGGGCGCGGGCTACCTCTGGCCTGAATACAAGGACGCCTTCGCGTTCATCGTGCTGGTGCTCATCCTCATAGTCAGGCCGCAGGGCCTGCTTGGCGTGCGCGTGCCGGACAAGGTATGACGATGCACAAAAACCCCATCATAAGAACTGTCCTCATCTCGCTCTGGTTCGGGCTGCTTATCCTGCCGTTCTCGGATGTAGCTTTCTCAGCCGAGGTCTCGGCCGCTATAGCCGTCAGCCTGTTTGCCGTGATGGGCTTGAGGGCTGTGATGCGTTCCGGCGCCGCTTCGGGATTAAGGGCGGCCAGCGCCAGAATTTCGGATACGGCCTCGATGCTTGCCAACAGCAGGAAGGGCATTCCGGCGCTTACGGCCCTCGCGATATTCCTGTGCGTATTCCCGGTCTTTGCCGACCGCTACGCGCTCGACCTGGCAACTCAGTCCGGCATATATATAGTGCTTGCGTTAGGTCTTAATATCGTCGTCGGCCAGACCGGCCTGCTCGTCCTTGGCTATGTCGCTTTCTATGCGGTCGGGGCATATACATACGCGATACTCGGCACGGCGCACGGGGTCAATTTCTGGGCGGCGCTGCCGATCGCGGTATTTCTCGCCGGAATATTCGGCATCATGCTCGGCGCTCCGGCCTTACGGCTTCGGGGGGATTACCTGGCAATAGTAACGCTGGGTTTTGGCGAGATAACAAGGATTGTCCTGAACAACTGGGACAGCCTGACAGGCGGGCCGAACGGCATATCGGGAGTGCCGAGGCCGTCAACCGGCTTCGTTGCATTCAGTTCTCTTTCGCACTTTTACTATCTCGTGCTCGCGCTTGTGGTGTTGACGATATTTCTGGTGAAAAGGCTTAACGATTCGAGGATAGGCCGCGCATGGATTGCCATCCGCGAGGACGAGATTGCCGCAGAGGCGATGGGCGTGAACACCATGATGCTGAAGCTCCTGGCCTTCATGCTCGGCGCGATGCTTGCCGGGCTGGCCGGTGCGTTCTACTCAGCGAAAATGGGCTTTGTCAGCCCGGAGAGCTTCAACTTTCTCGAATCCGTAATCATCCTGTGCATGGTAGTTCTGGGCGGGATGGGCAGCATCGCGGGAGTCGTCGTCGGCGCGCTCGTGCTGTATCTTCTGCCTGAGGCCCTACGCGACCTCCAGCAGTACCGTATGCTGATTTTCGGGGCCGCCATGGTCACCATAATGGTCTTCAGGCCGCAGGGCATCCTCGGGACCCGCCGCCGGGGGATTGAACTTTCGCTGAAAGAAACCGCCTGACCTACCTGCCTTATTCATCCCTTACAGTCCTATCAGCGGGAAGGCCTCACGCTTCAGCCGCACGAGCATCTCTTCGGCGGACTGGCGCTGTACATTGTGGTCCTCAGGCGTTTGGCAGGTGCGTTCCGGGTCACGCAGGCATTGTCCTTCCAGGCCATGTTCCTTCAGCAGTTTTATATAGCTCTCCGGCAGCTCGTCGGGAAGCTCCACGCCCGCCATCACGCTGAAAGCCAGCGCCCACGCGCGCGCGACATTCGGTACATTGTAGCCTCCTCCGCCAAGCGCGACCCACGGCAGACGGAACGACTTGAATGTCTCTATCATCTTGACAAAGCCGTGCGTGGAGAGCCGAAGGTGGGTGAGGGGGTCGTCCGCCAGCGTATCGCAGCCGAGCTGGGTCACGATGACATCCGGGCTGAACTTGTCTATCAGCGGAGGGACTATCTCCATAAAGGCCCATGTGAATATATCGTCGCCGGTGCCGGACATCAGCGGCAGGTTTATCGAATAGCCCTTGCCGAAGCCCGCGCCGTACTCCTCGGGGAAGCCCGTGCCTGGGAACAGGAAATGGCCGTTCTCATGCAGCGATATCGTGAGCACCTGGTCGGTATGGTAGAAAATCTGCTGGATACCGTCTCCGTGGTGCGCGTCAATATCGATGTACGCAACCCTGTAACCCTTCGATACGAGGTACGCTACCGCGACTGCCGGGTCGTTGATATAACAGAAGCCGGCAGCCCGCGAAGGGAACGCGTGGTGCAGTCCGCCCGAGGTATTGAACGCAACCCTTGCTCCGCCCTCGACCACGAGCCTTGCCGCCTGTACAGACCCGCCCGTCGAGAGCATGGAGCCCTCATATACGCCCTTGAAGGCGGGGCAGTCCCCGTGGCCCATCCCGTACTTCATCAGGTTCTCCGGGAGGTAGCCGTAGTCTATATTTGCCAGGGTATCGAGGTAGACATAGTTGTGGACTAATTCGGCCTGCTTGCGCGTGCAGGGCTCCATCTCGACGACGCTTACATTCGGCGCTTCAAAGAGCCCGTATGCCTTCAAAAGCTCGTAGGTGAGTTTCAGCCGGAGCATCTTGAGCGGATGCTCTTCGCCGTAATCGAACTGCTGCAGGTAATCGCTGTGTATGAATGCTGATGGCATCTGTTTTAACGCGGGCCTTTCATGAACTCTTCCCCATATGGGTACCCATTACATTGTCAGCCCTGTTAATCCCGGCGCGCAGCGGGATAGACTCCGGCTCCTTGATTACGATGTTGGACGCATCCCAGAACGAGGAAAGGAACTTTATCCCGAACGGTATTTCTTTGACCGGGCTGTCCTTGGGTATGTGGACGCTTGAGACCGATATTCCGATGCGCGAGGCGAAGTTGTTGCGCAGGTGGACTACCCCGCTATCGTTAACGCAAAGAAAAGGAAAATTGGCGTTGAAGGGGAGGTTCGCTATGGGCCGCATCCTTATAGTCGCCAGTTCACGGGCTTGGGCCGATACCTTCAGCCAGATTCCGCGCTCGAACTTCCATTCGAAAGAGCCGTCCGCAAGGTCGGCGGCCTGACCGATGCCGCGTGCGCACAGGCGGCGCATGTAAAAGCCCTTTTTGTCGTTGAAATTTGTGTAGGCGGTGAGTACCCCGAACTCGCTCCTGTCTTCCAATCCAGGGAGGATGTAGCGGGAGGCGTAAAGGCCGCCTATGGTATAGCCGGGGATGACTTCGCAAACCTTGAGGGGAGCGGGCACTTCGCTGCCTGCCTTGCGTGACGGCACGAGGTAGAGTACCGCAATGCAGATGGACTTATGCCGCCATGCGGCCGGGAAAGTCATCAGACGACCTCTTGTTCGAGTTTACGGTAAAGTCCGTCCCTTTCAAGTTTTAGTATATTATAACATTCGGTCAGTTCGGAAACTTTTTTCAGGTCCCCGTAAATTTTCGGGTCCGCAAGCCTGCTTTCGACCTCGGTTATGCGCACCTCCAGTTTGGCTATCGAGTCTTCGAGGTCGGCGATGGAACTGGCCCTTCTGGCCTCTTCGCGCTCGCGTTTTTTCTCGTCGGCCTGCTGACGTTTGCGCTCCTCCCAGGACAGCCTGCCCTCCGAAGCCTCTTTCGGGCCTTCGTCTTCGGCGGGCGCAGACTTCTTTTCCGAGTAATAGCTGAAATTGCCGGAGTATTCAGTCAGCCGGCCTTCGTTTATCTCGAAGGTCCTCTCGGCGAAGTTGTCGAGAAAATATCTGTCGTGCGAGACGGCGAGCACTGTTCCTGGGAAACCGGATATTGCGTCCTCTAGCGCTTCGCGCGCCGGTATGTCGAGATGGTTGGTCGGCTCGTCGAGTATCAGGAAATTTGCTCCTGAAAGGACTATCTTGGATATCGCGAGACGGCCCCTCTCGCCGCCGCTGAGGCTCCCGACCCTCTTTGCGGAGTCGTCGCCCGAGAACAGGAACGCGCCCAGGAGGTCGCGTATCTCCTGCTCTGTAGCGAGAGGCTTCACGCCCCAAAGCTCGTCGATGACAGTGTTGTCTTCCGCCAGTCCCTCGAGGCCCTGGGCATAGTAGCCGACCTTTACCTTGGGCCCGAACACCGCAGTGCCTTTGTCCGGCGCAAGCTCGCCCATGATAATCCTCAGCAGGGTGCTCTTGCCGCCGCCGTTCCTGCCGACAATGCCGACCCTGTCCCCGCGCCTGATGTTGAAGGTTATGTCCTTCAGGATGACATTGCCGCCGAAGCTCTTGGCTATACCTTCGGCCTTCAGCACGCTGTCGGACGAGCGCGCGACCTCGCCCCATTTGAGGCTCATCGCACGGTCGTCCACGACAGGCTTTTCCGGCATGTCGAAGCGGACGAGCCGCTTCTCGCGGCCCTTGGCCTGGCGGGCGTTCTGGCCCGCGCGCATCCGGTTAATGTATTCTTTTTCCTTCTCCAGCCGCCCGGAGGCAAGCTCGTACTGGCGGAGCCTGTCGGCGACGCGCTTCTCCTTCTCAATCTGGTACGCGGAGAAGTTGCCGGGGAATTCCTCGGTCTTGCCGCCGGAGAGCTCGTAGATGCGGTTTGCGACGCGGTCGAGGAAATACCTGTCGTGCGATATTATCAATACCGTGCCGGGGTATGACTTGAGAAATTCTTCGAGCCATACGATGGCCGGGATGTCCAGGTGGTTGGTCGGCTCATCCAGCAGCAGGAGGTCGTGGCCCGCGAGGAGGAGCTTGGCGAGGGAGAGGCGGGTGCGCTGTCCGCCGGAAAGCGTGGACAGCTCGCGGGAGAATTCGTCGTTTGAGAACCCCAGCCCCCGGAGCGTCCCCTCGACCATGTTGTCGTATGCGTAGCCGCCTGTGCGCTCGAACTCATCTAACATCGCGCCGTAACTTGCGAGCGCCTTGTCGTAGGCGTCACCGCCGGATACCGCCAGCCGTTCGACCTCGTGCGAGGTCTCGTCCAGCTTGTGCTTTAAATTCAGGACTTCGGGCCGGGAGGAAAGCATCTCGTCAAGCAGGGTGACGCCCGCCTTGTGGCTGGACTCCTGTTCGAGGTAGCCTATAGACAGCCCGCGCATGGCCGCAATCTGGCCGTCGTCGGGTTTGGACCGTCCGCTGATAATCCCGAAGAGCGTGGTCTTTCCGGTGCCGTTCCTGCCGATAAGACCGGCCCGGTCGCCCGGGTCCAGTATCAACGACAGGCCGGACAGTATCTTCTCGGCGCCGAATGCCTTTTCTATGTCTTTTAGTGTAAGTAAGCTCATTTATACATTCAGGCCTGCGGGCCTATTGAAATTCATCCCGTTCGGTGCGTTCCTCGAACCGGGCATATTTGCTTAAGAATGTAAGGTCCACATCCACACCGGCGGGGCCGTTACGCTGCTTGCCGATTGCGATAGTCGCCTTGCCGCGCCTGCCGCAGTGGCAGGGCCCGTCGTAGGGGCATTCGCAGCGCTTGTAGAATTCTTCCCTGTATATAAATAGTATGACGTCCGCATCCTGCTCGATTGCGCCCGACTCGCGGATGTCGGCCAGAAGCGGCTTTCTGTCCTGCCTGGTCTCGACCGCGCGGTTGAGCTGTGAAAGCGCGATGACCGGGACGGCAAGCTCTTTCGCGAGGCCCTTGAGCGAGCGGGAGATGTCGGATATTTCCTGCTGGCGGGACTCGACATTGCCGTATCCGCGCATAAGCTGGAGGTAGTCTACGATTACCAGCCCGAGGCCGTGCTCGCGCTTCAGCCTTCTTGCCTTCGCGCGCATCTCCATTACATTGAGGCCGGACGAGTCGTCTATGAATATCGGGGCCTCGGCCAGCTCTCCGGCGGCGTTCGTGAGCTTGCTCCAGTCGGACGACTGGAGGTGTCCCGTGCGGAGCTTGGAGGCATCTATGCTGGCCTCGGACGCGAGCATCCTGAGTACGAGCTGCTCTTTGGACATTTCCAGAGAGAAGATAAGGACCGGGACCTTGCTCTTTATTGCGGCGTTCGCGCCGATGTTCAGGCAGAACGCGGTCTTTCCCATCGAGGGCCGGGCCGCGACGATGATGAGGTCGGAAGGCTGGAAGCCGGAGGTATATTCGTCGAGCTCCTTGAAGCCCGTGGGCACGCCGGTGATGGTCTCCTTCCGGGCATAGAGCTTCTCGACCATCGCGATGCTGTCTTTTATTATCTCCTTCGCGCTCACATACGAGCGGCCGATCTTCTTCTCGGCTATCTCGAAGATGGTCTTCTCGGCCTGGTCGAGGAAGTCGTCCACATCGTTTGCGGCCTCGTAGCCTTTTGCGATGATATCGCCCGCGGAGGTAATGAGGCTGCGGAGTATTGCCTTCTCACGGACTATCTTGCAGTGGTAGCGGACATTCGCCGCGTTCGGCACGGTGTTGACGAGCGATGATATGTATGAGACGCCGCCGACCTTGTCGATGTCGCCGTTCTTGCGCAGCGCCTCGGACAGGGTGATGATGTCTACCGACTCTCCGGCCTCGTTCAGGTCCAGCATGGACAGGAATATACGGCGGTGCGACTCCCGGTAGAAGTCGTCTGCCGAGATGGACTCGACGACCCTGTCGAAGGAGGTGTTCTCCATCATTATGGCGCCGAGTATAGCCTGTTCGGCGTCGATATTCTGGGGCGGCTTTTTTAAATAGGAGACATCTTCCGGGACCATGGTTCTCCTTGGGTTCTCACAGCTCGTAATGGGATTTTGGATACCCGGCAAGTTTAGCAAAAAACGGCGTGCAAGAGAAGGAAAATAAATAAGGCGGCCTTTTGGGCCGCCTTCGTGAAAGCAGTAGAAAAATCGGAAGCTTAGGCTGTTTCCTTCTGGGAGACGGTGAGCTTCAGCTCTGCGACGACGCCGCCGGCAAGCTTGACCGGGACATTGTACTCGCCAAGCCTCTTTATCGGCTCGTCGAGGACAATCTTGCGCCTGTCTATCTCGATGCCCTTCTCCATGAGCGCCTCGGCTATCTCCATCGAAGTGACGGAGCCGAACAGCTTGTCTTCCTCGCCAGCCTTGTGGAAGAGGACGATGTTCGCCTGGGCTATCTTGTCGGCAACGGTCTCGGACTCCTTCTTAACCTTCTTTATCTTGTCACCGACGATGCGCTTCTGGTGCTCAAGCTGCTTGAGGTTGTTCGGGGTGGCCTCCAGGGCAAAGTTCTGCGGGATGAGGTAGTTACGGGCGTAGCCGCGCTTTACCTCTATTATCTCGCCCATTGTGCCGAGCTTTTCGATGTCCTCTTTAAGTATTACCTGCATGTTCTTTAATATGACTGCCATATCTTGTATGACTCCTTTCGGGATTTGCTTTTTTCAAGAAGGGCTATGTTAGGAAATTTCGGCGAAGTTGTCAAGCAAAAAGGAAAGTCCTTGACATTTAGCCGGATTTTTAGTATTTTTCTGTCTCACGCCAAGCCGGCGTAGCTCAGTTGGTAGAGCAGCTGATTCGTAATCAGCAGGTCG
>DASXVI010000322.1:0-2588 GCA_036504315.1 Nitrospirota bacterium | reverse complement strand
CATGCCTGGTGTCGAATCGCCCAAAGCAATTATCTGGCATGAGTGGGAATATGAAGACTTGGTGGAAAAAGAATGAAGAAATTTACATTAAGACCAAAGCGGATACGGCTGCGTCAAACTGCTATAAATGTCTTTTTCCGGGTATACATATAGATATTTAGGAAAATTCCTGCGTGTATAATACGATAAATTAAAACCGCCTTATTTCTAATACTAATCCACTATCAGAGTAAGTGTCAATCTTTAATAAGAATTAGCCAACTCTTGACTTTCTCGGCTTGTTCAAACTATAATAACTCCTTGTTTTTATTTTCTTACTTCCGAAAGGGTATCCCAAATTGAAGCAGAGCCTGACTGATATCATTATCTCCGCTATTGGGGCCGCGAAGGCCTCAGGCGCGCTTAAAGTGGAAAAGGCACCGGTGGTGCTTGTAGAGGTTCCGCGCGAACAGGGCAGGGGCGACTTCGCAACCACCGTAGCGCTTTCGATGGCGAAGCCGGAGGGCAAGTCCCCGCGCGATGTCGCCGAGGTTATCAAGGCCAACATAAAAGACGAAGAGGGCGTATTCGACAGGATCGAGATTGCCGGGCCGGGCTTCCTCAATTTCTTCCTCAAGCCGTCGGCATGGATGGGCGTAATCCGCGATATCGACGAGCGGGGCGCGTGTTTCGGGGCCTCGAAGGTGGGCGGCGGCAAGAGGATGCAGGTCGAGTTCGTGTCCGCCAACCCGACCGGCCCGCTCCACATAGGCCACGGGCGCGGTGCGGCCGTCGGCGACTCGCTCTGCCGGATACTGAAGTTTACCGGTTTTGACATCCAGCGCGAGTTCTACATCAACGATTTCGGCTCGCAGGTCGAGAACCTCGGCGCGAGCGTGTTCATGGCCTTACAAAGGCTGACGGGCGAAATTGGCCCCGCGTTGGAGCCGGTCGAAGCGGTTGTCGAAACCGCCGGCGAAAGCGACGAGGAGGCGCCGGACACCGCGAACCTCTACATGGGCGAATACATAAACGACATAGCCCGCGCGTTCATGGCTGACCCGGCCTTTATGGCGCTCGACGAAGAGCAAAAGAAGGCCTACTGCCGTGAGGAGGGCATCAGGCGGATGCTCGGCCTCATCTCTGATACATTGGAGCGGTTCAAGGTGCATTTCGACAACTGGTACTCCGAGCGCACCCTTTATGCAGAGGGCAGCAACCTAGTCGAAGCGGCGATAAACGAGCTTGAGGAGAAGGGCCTCGTCTTCATGGAAGGCGACGCGAAATGGCTTCGGACGACGCAGTTCGGTGACGACAAGGACCGCGTCCTCATCCGCAGCAACGGCCAGAATACATATTTTGCGTCCGACATCGCATATCATAGGGAAAAGTTCCAGCGCGGGTTTGAGGAAGTCATAGACATATGGGGTGCGGACCATCACGGCTACATCCCGAGGATGAAGGCGGCGGTCCAGGCGCTCGGCCACGACCCCGAAGACCTCCAAGTCCTGCTCGTCCAGCTTGTCAACCTGATGCGCGAGGGCCAGCCGGTAAAGATGTCGAAGAGGGCCGGAACATTCGTTACCCTCGATGAAGTTATGGACGAGGTCGGCTCGGACGCGTGCAGGTTCACCTTCCTGCTCAGGCGCGCCGACAGCCACCTCGATTTCGACCTCGAGCTGGTCAAGAGGCAGACCTCGGAGAACCCGGTCTACTATGTCCAGTACGCCCACGCGCGGCTTTGCTCGGTATTCCGTCAGGCGACGGAGAAAGGCGTAGTCCTGCCGCCGATATCCGATGTGGATTTGGGCCTGCTGACCCTGCCGGAGGAGCTGACGATAATCAAGAAGCTGTCCGCATTCCCTGAACTGGTCGAGGGGGCATCGCTCTCTCTTGAGCCGCACAGGCTGACGTATTATCTTCAGGATTTGGCGGGCGAACTGCACGCGTATTACTTCAAGCACCGCATAGTCGGCGACGACCCGGCGCTCTCGCACGCGAGGCTATACCTCGTGAAGGCGGTGCGTCAGGTTGTCGCGACCGCGCTAACCCTGCTTGGTGTTACGGCGCCGGAGGTAATGTAAATGGCCTCGATGTGGGATGAATATAAGATCACTCTGCCGGACGAGCTGCGCGAGCCGGTGATGGCCGTCTGCTATGACCTCGGATGCGAGGGCATAACGGAGGAGCGCGGCTATTTGCTTGCGTATATCCCGGTTTCGGTGGGCCATTCCCGTGTTACCGAGGCGCTTTCGGTTTTTCCGGGTCTTACGGTAACGGGCCGGTTGCTGGAGGACCAGGACTGGTACGCAACATGGAAGGAGACATTCGTCCCGTTCGAGTCAGAAGGGATAATCGTCTGCCCTCCGTGGCGCACCGTAGAGCCACAGCCTGGGCAGCGGGTGATGATGCTCGACCCCGGACAGGCGTTCGGGACGGGCGAGCATGTGACTACGCGGATGGTCATGCGGATGATGCGTGAGTGGTGCGAGGCGCAGGGTGACGGCATTGCCGACAAAGACTTCCACGACTTCGGCACCGGCACCGGCATTCTCTCGATTGCGGCGTATTTTTTCGGCTTGATGAAGATTTCTGCGGTGGACTTCGAG
>DASXVI010000321.1:0-5683 GCA_036504315.1 Nitrospirota bacterium | reverse complement strand
GCCGCTATGCAGTCGCGGCAGTAGTCGGCTGGACCGCGCTCATCGCAATACTTCTCGCCTTCGCTTTCCATCGCTATAGTTCAGACACGACAGAAAAGGCCCTTGTCGAAGCCAGGGCGCATCTGGCCCTGAATGTCGAATACCTCAAATGGGTTGGTACTCGCGGCGGGGTCTATGTCAAGGTAACCGATAATTACAAGCCCAACCCCTACCTGAAAGTGCCTGACCGCGACATAGAGGCCAGGGACGGGACAAGGCTTACCCTCGTAAACTCCGCTTACATGACCAGACAGGTGTTCAAGCAGGTCCGCGAAAACAGCTCGCCGCCGGTAATAAACAGGATAGTGAGTGAGAAATTCATCAACCCGGCAAACAGGCCGGACGGCTGGGAAGCGAAAAACCTGCGGCTATTCGCTGCGGGACTGCCAGAGGCATACGGGGCCAATGATATCGACGGGAAGCCCTATATCAGGTTGTTCCGCCCTTTCATCGCCCAAAAGGGCTGCCTGAGGTGCCACGGTTTTCAGGGTTACAAAGTGGGCGATATCAGGGGCGGGGTAAGCATCGCCATCCCTCTTGAGCCGTATTTGGAAGGTGAAAAGAGGCTCAAGAGGGAAGCGGTTATCGGCCACCTGCTGATATGGGTTGCGGGTGTGGGCATAATATTCCTCTATGCCTTGAGCCTGGGCCGCATAACGGAGCGCAAGATTACTCTCCAGGAGTCCAGGTCGAGGGTGATGCGGGAGATGCTGGTTGCCATATCCCACAACTGGAGGCAGCCCATGAACAAGATAGGCCTGCTGGTCCAGGGGCTGGAGGACGGCTACAAGAGAAACGAGCTGGACGATGACTCTGTACGGCTGGCCGCAGGCGAGGTTATGGGGCAACTCAAGGCCATGTCGGACAATATCAGCCTTTTCGGCCGGACGTTCGGGAGCAGGACGGAGGCGGGACGGGCCAGCTCCACAGTCAGTATTCGGGAGCTGTTCGCGGCGGCCGAGGCGACGCTCGCGGAGAGCGGGATTGCCTTCTCGCTGGACTGCCGGAAGAACGGGGCGCAGGCGAACTGCGGCCGGGCGGCTATACGCGTGTCGGGCCGGGAAGAGCTTGAAGGCATAATCATGAATATTGCCATGAACTCAAAAGACGCAATACTCGGGAGTATAAAGGGCGGAGGACTCCCGGCCGGCAAGGGCTGCGTCAAGGCGCACTGCGAAATCAGGAAAGGCAGGCTGACCCTCCGGTTTGCCGACAACGGCGGCGGGATACCCGACGGAGCCATGGACAGGATATTCGAGCCGTATTTCACCACCAGGGACAGGAGCATCCGTGCGGGGCTGGGCTTGTTTATCTCCAAAACCCTGCTCGAAGGGACGCTGGACGGCAGCATCAGGGCCGAAAGTTCTGGTGAATGGGCCGTAATAATAATGGAGACGAGGCTTGAAAATGACTGAGCCTGAAAATGTCAGGATTCTCTATGTAGAAGACGACTCGGGAGCCCGCACCCTCCTGAGGAGGATGCTCAGGAACGAATTTGCCGAGATTATCATGGCAGAGAACGGCCTTGAAGGCTATGAGGCCTTCAAGCTGGTCAGGCCCGACATTGTCATTACGGACATCCAGATGCCGGTCATGGACGGGCTCGAAATGATAGAAAAGATTTATGGGGAATGCAAAGAGATGCCGATAATAGTTACCACCGCATACGACGACGAAGCGCACAAATCCCAAAAGGCCTGCATAACCATGGTAAAGCCTATCGAAAAAGACCTTCTGGTCGATGCTATCCGTGAATGCCTCCGCAAGAAAAGCAAGGGGCCGTCCTCCTGAACCTGGAAACGCAAACTGATTTTCCATTTAACCTTCTGTCGCTATTTGCCGAAAAGATGCAAATATGGCATAATAGATATTTGTTTAAAGCAATAAAAAGGGCTAACGGCCCGATATGCCTGATTCTTTTTGACTTTTGTCGGGAAGTTGCTGTATAGTGCTTGAATTATTTCTCTTTTTGCCGCGTCCGTAGGTATGCGCACGGCACACTCCAGCTAAGAAAAAGGGGGATGTAGATGAGCATCAAAGTAGCTATTAACGGTTTCGGCAGGATAGGCAGGAACGTTTTCAGGGCTTCGGCCAACAACCCGGAGTTGGAGATAGTCGCGGTCAACGACCTCACCGACGCAAAGACGCTCGCCCACCTGCTTAAACACGATTCTGTCCACGGCACGTTCAACGCGGATGTCAAGGTCTCGGGAAGCTCGATAATGGTCAACGGCAAGGAGTTGAAAGTCCTCGCCGAAAAAGACCCCGCCAACCTCCCCTGGAAAGCCCTCGGGATAGATGTCGTCATCGAGTCCACCGGCCACTTCACAGACAGGGCGGGCGCGTCCAAGCACATCGCCGCAGGCGCGAAAAAGGTAATCATCTCGGCCCCGGCGAAGGACGAGGACATCACGATAGTTTTGGGCGTAAACGACGACAAATACGATGCATCAAAACACCACATAGTCTCCAACGCTTCCTGCACGACCAACTGCCTCGCCCCGTTTGCGAAGGTGTTGAACGATAACTTCACTATCGTGCGCGGCCTGATGACTACCATCCACGCATACACCGCGGACCAGCGCCTGCAGGACGCCCCGCATTCGGACCTGAGAAGGGCCAGGAGCGCGGCCGTGTCCATGATACCGACCTCTACCGGCGCGGCGAAGGCCATCGGCCTCGTACTGCCGGAGCTGAAGGGCAAGCTCGACGGCCTCGCCGTCCGCGTCCCGACGCCCAATGTTTCGGTCGTAGACCTCGTATGCGAGCTTGAAAAGCCCACGAGCAAGGAAGAGATAAACGCGCTGATGAAGGCGGCCGCCGAAGGCCCGATGAAGGGCATCCTCGAATACTCGGAAGAGCCGCTTGTCTCGATAGACTGCAACGGCAACCCGCATTCCTCGATATTCGATTCCGGGCTTACCTCCGTAAACGGAGGCAACTTCGTCAAGGTGTTCTCCTGGTACGACAACGAGTGGGGCTATTCCTCCAGGGTCAGGGACCTCGCCCTATTCATGTTTGGCAAGCTTGCCAGGTAACGGTTCGGAGGCGGCAATGAACAAGATGACGATAGAAGACCTCGACCTGCGGAACAAGACGCTGTTCATAAGGGTCGATTTCAACGTACCGCTGGACGAGAACCAGAACATAACGGACGACACGCGCATCCGTTCCGCGCTGCCGACAATAAACTTTGCGATAGACGCCGGCGCCAAGATAATACTGGCGTCCCATCTTGGCCGCCCGAAGGGAAAGCCGGAGGCAAAATACAGCCTCATGCCGGTGGCCAAGAGGCTCCAGAGGCTGCTCGACCGCGAGGTTACCTTCCTCAAGGAATGCGTCGGGCCCGAGGTCGAGAAGGCCGTGGCCTCGATGAAGCCGGGCGATGTCATACTGCTTGAGAACCTCCGGTTCCACCCGGAGGAGGAGAAGAACGACCCGGAATTCGCAAAACAGCTCGCCGCGCTCTGCGACTACTATGTCAACGACGCGTTCGGCACCGCGCACAGGGCGCACGCATCGACCGAGGGCATCACGCATTTCGTGGACAAGTCGGTTGCGGGCTTCCTGCTCAAGAAGGAGATAGACTACCTCCAGGGCGCGGTCGCCAACCCGGTCCGCCCGTTCGTCGCCATACTCGGCGGGGCCAAGGTATCCGGCAAGATAGGCGTCATAGAAAACCTGTCCGACAAGGTAGACAAGGTAATCATAGGCGGCGGCATGGCCTTCACCTTCCTGAAGGCTATGGGGTATGAGGTCGGCGACTCGATGGTGGAAGAAGGCATGCTCGATATCGCGAAGAGCATCCAGCAGAAGGCCGAGAAGCTCGGCGTCAAGTTCTACCTGCCGGTAGACTGCGTCGTGGCACAGAGCATGGACGCAGGCGCCGAGACCAAAATCGTGACGGCCCAGGAAATCCCCAAGGGCTGGCGCGCCCTCGACATCGGCCCGGCCTCCGTAAAGCTGTTCGCCGAGGCCCTTGGCAACGCGAAGACCATCATCTGGAACGGCCCGATGGGCGTGTTCGAGATGGACGCCTTTTCGCGGGGCACTATGGCGGTGGCGCACGCGGTCGCGGACTCCTACGCGCTGTCCATCGTCGGAGGAGGCGACACCGACCTGGCCGTCCACAAGGCGAGCGAGTCGGAGAACATGTCGTTCATCTCGACCGGCGGCGGAGCCTCGCTCGAACTGCTCGAAGGCAAGGAGCTTCCGGGCCTGGCATCTCTGACAGACAAGCAGTAAAGAATAATTTTTTAAAAGGCGCCCCGGTTTGGGGCGCCTTTTTTGTTTTAAACTCAAATAGGAGAAAATCCCAGCCTTTTGACATACCACCCCGCCGGGATATACTGTTTGTATACCCGCACACCCGTATCGCCACACCATTGCCAAAGCGGAGGTCGACCCCATGGAGATGGATTTTCTGCCCGGAAGGCCGCGGTCGCTCTGGATCGCCACCTCGCATGAAACGAACTACCCGAGGCTAACGGGCAGGCTCAAGGTCGATGTCTGTATAATAGGGGCGGGGATAGCGGGACTTACCGCCGCGTACCTCCTCAGGGAGGGCGGGTTCTCGGTCGCGGTGCTTGACTCAAAGAGGATATTGACCGGCGTGACCGGCCACACCACGGCGAAGATTACGCTTGCGCACGGACTTATTTACCGCCACCTTATATCCAAACTCGGTCAGGACCGCGCAAGGCTCTACGCCGAGGCTAACGCATACGGTTTACAGCGGATAAACCAGCTTGTGGAGATGAACCGGATAGACTGCGGCCTGTCTCCCGCAAGGATGTATATTTATACGGAATCAAAAGAAGGCATAGACGAAATCCAGGCAGAGGCGGAGGCCGCGAGAAGCCTCGGGCTGAACGCGAGGTTTATGGAAACCGTGCCGCTCCCTTACGAGACTGCCGGCGCGGCGGTCTACGAGGACCAGGCGCGGTTCCATCCGCGCAAGTACCTGCTGGCGCTTGCGGAGCTTGCGTCGGGCAGCCGCAATGTCATATACGAGAACACGATGGCCCTCGATGTGAGGGAGGGAAACCCCTGCGAGGTCATCGCCGAAGGCGCCCGGGTGCTTGCAAACGATGTGATAGTAACAACCAACCTGCCGTTCATGCACAGGGGGATGTTCTACGCCAAGGCCTTTCCGATCCGCTCTTATGTCCTTGCCATGCGGGTTGGCGACAGGGTATACCCGGACACGATGTTTTACAGCGCCGGGAACCCCGCCCACTCGCTCAGGTTTCAGGAAACGCCCGATGGACTGTACGCTTTGTGCGGCGGCGGAGACCACAAAACCGGGCAGGGAGGCGATACGGCGAAGAGATACCTTGAACTCGAACGGTTTTTTGCGGGGAGGTTTAAGGTGGGCTCGATAGACTACCGCTGGTCCACGCAGGATTACGACTCGATGGACCGGATGCCGTTCATAGGCCCGGTGACCTCCCGCTCGAAGCACGTCTATATAGCGACAGGGTTCGGCGGTTGGGGCATGACGGCCGGGACGCTTGCCGGGGCGATGCTGACCGATGAGATAATGGGCCTGGAAAACAGGTACTCGACGATTTTCTCGCCGGCCCGGTTTGAGCTTGGCATCGGCGGCCGTGAGTTTATCTCCGAGAACGCGAATGTAGCGAGG
>DASXVI010000320.1:0-2884 GCA_036504315.1 Nitrospirota bacterium | reverse complement strand
CAGGCCTTCCGGGTTGTATATGCCGCCCCTGCTGTCGGAGATTGCGACGACCTTGCAGCCCTCCCCGGCGAGGAAGCTCGCCGCGTTCGCGCCTACATTGCCGATGCCCTGTATTGCGACCTTGCAGCCCTTGATTGGGATGCCCGCGTCTTTCAGCGCCTCGCGCGTCAGCAGCATAATGCCGCGACCCGTCGCCTCGACGCGTCCGAGCGAGCCGCCCAACTCGACCGGTTTGCCGGTTACTACCGCAGGCGTGTACCCGTGGCGTTTTGAATACTCGTCCATAATCCAGGCCATAACCTGCGGGTTCGTGTTGACATCCGTAGCGGGGATATCGAGGTTCGGCCCGATGTTTTCGTCTATGCGTGAAACGAACGAGCGGGTGAGCCGCTCAAGTTCGGAAACCGTCATCTTCTTGGGGTTGCAGACTATGCCGCCCTTCGCGCCGCCGAACGGTATGTCGGTAAGCGCGGTCTTCCATGTCATCACCTGCGCAAGCGCGCGGATCTCTCCAAGGTTGACCGAAGGATGGTAACGGATGCCGCCCTTCATCGGGCCGCGGGTGCTGTTGTGCTGGATGCGGTAGCCGACGAATATCTCCAAACGCCCGTCGTCCATCCGCAGCGGTATCTGGACTATTATCTCGCGGAACGGGACCTTCAGGTAGGCGCGCATCTCCGGTTCGAGGGCTATCCTGTCCGCCGCCTCGTCGAAGAAATAATTCAGCACCCTTTCAGACTCGACAAGCCCGCAGGCTTCTCCGGCTATCACCATTGAATTTCCCTCACGCAGCCTCAAAATATCTTGCCGGGGTTCAGCAAACCGAGCGGGTCGAACGCAGCCTTGACCCGCTTCATCAGGGCGACCTCTTCCCCGTTGAGTTCCATGCCGATGTAGGCCTGCTTTGTCATGCCGACCCCGTGTTCGCCGGAGAGCGTCCCGCCGAGCCTCAGCACCAGCCGGAAGACTTCCTCGACCGCCTCTTCCGCCCGCAGAAATTTCTCCGGGTCCTTCTTGTCCGTCATCACATTCGTATGGATGTTGCCGTCGCCCGCGTGTCCGAAGCATACAATCCTCAGCCTGTGCGTATCGGCGATATCCTTTATCCCGGCGAGCGCGTCCGCGACTTTGTCAACCGGCACGACTATGTCTTCATTCAGCTTGTCCGGCCCGTATGTATACATCGCCTGGGACAGCGTCTTGCGCAGCTTCCACAGCGTGGCGAACTCAGCAGGACCGGATGCCGTCCTGAAACTTATCGCGCCCGGCTCGACAAGCGCCCTTATGGCGTCCGCGTCTTCCCCGGCCTGCCGGGTGCTCCCGTCGGTCTCGATAAGCAGGAATGCGCCCGCGCCTTCCGGCAGTTCAATTCCGGCCTTCTCCGAGCTTGCCGCGAGCGCGTCGGCGTCGAGGAATTCTATGCACCTCGGCGTTACCGGAGACGCCATAATCGCCGCGATGGCCCGCCCGGCCTCCGAAATATCCGCAAAGAACGCGCTCATCGTCACGACATGCGCGGGCTTCGGTATCAGTTTAACCGTTATCTCGGTAACAAGCGCGAGCGTGCCTTCCGAGCCTACCAGCAGCCTCGTCAGGTCGTACCCTACCACGCCTTTTGCGGTCTTCGCCCCGCTCCGCACTATCTCGCCGGACGGGAGTACGGCGCGGAGGGCCACGACATAGTCCCGCGTAACGCCGTACTTGACCGCGCGCATCCCGCCCGCGTTCTCGGCTACATTACCGCCTATGGTGCAGTATGCGAGGCTGCCGGGGTCCGGCGGGTAGAACAGCCCAACCCTCTCGGCCTCTTCCTGGAGCTTTCCGGTGGTAACGCCCGGCTGGACGGTCGCCGTCCTCGTGCCTGCGCTGATAGATAAAATTTTGTCCATCCGCTCAAACGACATCATTATGCCGCCGGTTGGCGCGACCGCGCCGCCCGTCAAGCCCGTACCCGCGCCGCGCGGTATCACCGGCATTTCATACCGGGAGGCGAGCCTCATGATGGCCGCAACCTCGTCCTCGGAGCCGGGCCGCACGACCATCGCGGGGAAGCCCTTGATGCGGGTCGCGTCTATGCCATAGGCGGCAAGGGTCACCTCATCGACGCCGATGTTCGCGCCGCCGACAATTGCGGTTATCCCCTCCAATATTTCAGCGGTCAAAATCAATCCTGCCCCCAATAGTTATAATACTTAAAGATAACATAATTACAGGCAATTTTTGAAGTTTTTTGTTTAGTTGGGGTTATTTAGGGCGAAAAAAAATCCACCGGGGAACCGGTGGACTTTTTAAGGCATAATCCCCACAGCGGCAGGGAGCTATGATTTTTCTATTGGCATGACCATTCAGGAAATCTCTTCGGGGACCACCTCGGGAATAACATCTCTTCTCGTAACCACAAGGTAGCTGACGGTCGCCAGAATCGCGATGAGAAAGGTCGCGCTTGTTATCACGGTGCCAAATCCCAAACCGCCGTACCTTTGTGATTGTGAAAGATAGTCGCCTATTGAAGCTCCAAGAGGACGAGTCAGAATATACGCTATCCAGAAAGCAAGCACCGCATTCAGCTTCAAGAATAAATAGGCAATATACACAAACGCAATCGACGCACCAAATATGCCTGCCGATAACAGATATCCCAGGTGAAGGCGTTCAGCCAGCAAGTCTCCAACCGCCGTGCCCAATGCGAAGGTAAACAGGATGGCAAGCCAGTAGAATGCCTCCCGCTTGACAGTATTAATATCGTGTATTGAAAGAGTCTTTTCTTTAACATACCAGACGGCGAAAGTCGCAGCCAGCGCGACGCTGAATATTATAGAGGTTGTTTCTAAAGCCACTCCCAGATTATCCGTCAGGTTGTCCGTAATCAAAGTGCCTACTACGC
>DASXVI010000319.1:0-4495 GCA_036504315.1 Nitrospirota bacterium | reverse complement strand
CCGCTTCCGTGCCGGGCTGTCGGCGGTCACGATGGCGGAATACTTCCGCGACAAGCTCGGCAAGGATGTCCTGTTCCTGGTGGACAACCTCTTCCGGTTCGTCCAGGCCGGGAACGAAGTCTCGACCCTCCTTGGCCGGCTCCCCTCACGCGTCGGCTACCAGCCGACCCTAACGAGCGAGCTTGCCGACCTTGAAGAGCGTATTGCATCCACCGCCGGAAGCTCTATTACCTCCGTCCAGGCGATATACGTCCCGGCCGACGACATAACCGACCCCGCATGCGTCGGGGCGTTCCCACACTTAGACACCTACATCGTGCTGTCGCGCGAGATAGCCGGAAAGGGCCTCTACCCTGCAATGGACCCGCTGCTGTCCCGCTCTAAACTGTTAGAGGCCGAGACGGTCGGCAAGCGCCACTACCAGATTGCCCTCACAGTCAAACAGCACCTCTCCCGATACAAAGAGCTTCAGGACATCATCGCCATGCTCGGCATCGAGGAGCTGTCGCCGCAGGACCGCCTGACGGTATACCGCGCGCGCAAGCTCGAAAGGTTCCTGACCCAGCCGTTCCTGATAACCGAAAAGTTCACCGGCGTGCCCGGCGTGCATGTGACGCTTGCCGAGACGCTCGACGGCTGCGAAGCCGTAATATCCGGCGAGATGGACAGCGTGAGCGAAGAAGCCTTCTTCATGATCGGCGGCATCGGCGGCATAAGGCCGAAATAACGGAGGGTCCTGGTGGCATACAAGCTCCGGATAATGACGCCCTCAAAGAGCCTGGAGACCGAAGTGGACTCCGTCAGGGCCGAGGACGGCTCAGGCTCGTTCGGCATCCTCGGGCATCATCAGGACTTCCTGACTGCGCTGCGGCCATGCATCCTGATACTTCGGACCGGAGAAAAAGAAAGCTTTGCGGCGGTGGACGGCGGAATACTCAGGGTCGAGAAAGGCGAGCTGACTATCGCGTCGAGGCAGCTGATGCAGAGCGAAGACCTGGCCTGCCTGAAAGACGCCATCGTTTCCAGTTTCCGGCGGGACGAAGAGAAGGAGGCTACATTCATGGACCTCCTGAACAACATGGAGAAGCTCCTTGTCGATAACCTCGTCAAATACTCGAAAGGCTGAAACATCATGAGCAAAAAGGATTTCATAGACTGTGTAGACAAGGAGTCGGAAAGGCTTAAGTCGAGGGAAGGCAAGAAGGGGCTCTGGCATTTTGTCGTCACGGCCTGCTCCATCGGCTGGCTTGTAGTGCTCCCGGCGCTCGGCGGCGCGTATATCGGCAGGCATATCGACCGCTGGCTTGGCACCAATGGCTACTGGACTATGAGCCTGATGATGAGCGGCCTCGGCGTAGGGATATACTGGATATGGAAGCAAAACCTGCACAAGGGCGGTGACTGATGAAGCATATAACCCCTGAACCGCTTTTCAATATCGGCCCGGCCCAGATTACCGACTCGGTAATCACGACCTGGATAGTCATGGCGCTGCTCTCGGTGCTGGGGTATACGGCGTCCAAGCGGCTGCTGCTCTATCCACCTAAGTGGCAGGTGCTTCTGGAAACCGCTATCGAGGGCATCAACTCGGCGATAGAAGAAGTCCTGGAGCGGGACCCCTGGCCCTTCCTGCCGGTCATCGGGACGCTCTGGATACTAATCGCGATGAGCAACCTGCTCGGGTTAATCCCAGGGCTGATGTCGCCAACGCGGGACCTGTCCACCACCGCCGCGCTTGCGGTGATTTCATTCCTTGCGGTCCACTACTACGGCATCAAATACAACGGGCTCCTGAAGTATATAAAGCATTATATGGAGCCGATATGGGTGCTGTTTCCGTTCCATGTTTTAAGCGAGGTTTCGAGGACCGTGGCATTGATGCTCAGGCTTTTCGGGAATGTCTTAAGCGGAGAGATGATCGCGGGCGTCCTGCTCCTTGTGGCCGGTTTCCTGGTGCCGGTGCCTTTCGCCCTGCTCGAAGTTGTCGTAGCGATACTCCAGGCGTACATATTCGGGATGCTTACACTCATATTCATTGCGGCCGGAATAAAGGCCGTAGAGGCGGAAAAAAAGGAGGCATAGATGGACTCAACCAGCATCGTTGTCGCAGTATCGATACTTGCGGCCGGACTTGCGATTGCCGTCGGCGGTTACGGCCCTGCCAGGGCCGAAGGAGAGGCGGTCGCCCGCGCAATGGAGGCCATCGCGCGCCAGCCGGAATCTGCCGGACAGATTATGCGGACGCTGTTCATCGGACTTGCGTTCATCGAGGCGATAGCGATATACGCGCTCGTTATCGCCATGGTGATACTGTTTGCAAACCCGTTGCTTGAAAATCTGATAAAAAAATGAAGATAAATATCACGACATTCATAATACAGCTGATCAATTTTGCCCTGCTCTCCTATGTCCTCCAGAGGGTGCTTTACAAACCCTTGAAAGCGATAATGGAGAAGCGCAAGCGGCTGGTCATGGCTGACATAGACCGCGCCCTGAGGATGAAGGAGGACGCGGTCAAGATGAAGGAGCGGTACGAAAAGCTCCTCGCCGATATCGAGGTTGCACGGAAAAGGGAGCTTGAAAAGGCCATAGAAGAGGCGGAGGAGACCCGCAGGGTAATCCTTGAGGGGGCGATGCGCGAGGCCGCCGCCGAGAAGGAGAAGGCCGCCGCCGTTATTGAAAACGACAGGCACGAGATGATGGCCGCCCTCCGCGAGAGTTCCGCCGGCATCAGCGTCGAGCTTGCGACCAGGCTGCTTATGCCGCTTGCCGACGAGGCGCTTCACACAAAGCTCACGGACATGATGCTCAAGGAGCTGGAAGAGAACCCGCCTGTAGTCTGCATGCGGAATAACGGGGACGGGGCCCGCGCAATATGCTACAGCGCCTACAAGCTCGACGGCCCCTGCAACAAGAACTTCGATTCCATACTCAAGGAGTTCGTCGGCGCATCGGCGCGGATTGAGCACAAAGTGGAGCCGGAGCTTATCGCCGGGGTAAAACTGTGGCTCGACGGGGTGGTCCTGGACGGAAGCCTCCGCGGCCAGCTGGACGCGTTCAAGGAGAACGCGCTGGAAGGGACGGTCTGACCATGCAGGCAATCATCGACCGGCTCAAGGCCGAGGCTCACAAAGTCTCATTCCATGTTATCAGGCGGTCCGAAGGCGAAGTCGTTTCCGTCGGCGACGGCATCGCGGCGGTAAGCGGCCTGCACGGGGCCGGGCTGTATGAACTCCTCGAATTCCCGCGCGGTGTAAAGGGCATCGCGTTCGACCTCGAACCCTCGCGGATACTCGCCGTCCTGCTGGACGACGATTCCGGCATAGGCGTAGGCGACGCGGTCAGGCTCTCCGGCCGGACCCTCTCGATACCCGTCGGCGACGGGCTTCTCGGCAGGATAGTCAACCCCCTCGGCAAGCCTCTGGACGGGTTCGCGCCCCCGTCGGACTTCCATTATTACCCGATGGAGCGGGTCGCGCCCGGAGTAGTCATGCGCGACTTCGTTTCCCAGCCCGTCAGCACGGGCATCCGGGCCATCGACTCGATGATACCGATAGGCCGGGGACAGCGCGAGCTTATCATCGGGGATTCCGCCACCGGCAAGACCTCCATCGCGATAGACGCAATAATAAACCAGAAGGGAAAGAACATGCTCTGCGTCTATGTCGCCATCGGGCAGAAGGTGACGACGACGATAAGGGTAGTTGAGCAACTCAGGCGGCACGGCGCGATGGAGCATACCGTAGTCGTGTGCGCGGGCGCACAGACGCCCCTCGGCCTTCAGTATATAGCGCCATACGCGGGATGCGCCATCGCCGAATATTTCTTCGACCGGGGCCACGATGTCCTGATTGTATACGACGACCTGACGCGCCACGCCGAGGCGTACCGCTCGCTCTCGCTCCTGCTGCGCAGGCCTCCTGGACGCGAGGCATACCCCGGCGACATATTCTTTATCCACTCCCGCCTGCTGGAGCGCTCGGCAAAACTTGCGAGCCATCACGGCGGCGCGTCCATCACCGCCCTACCCGTCGTCGAGACGCAGTCGGGCAGGATATCCGGGTATATCCCGACGAACTTAATTTCGATAACCGACGGCCAGATTTATCTCGACCCGGGCCTTTTCGACAAGGGGATACTCCCCGCCATCGACCTTCGGATATCCGTCTCCCGCGTCGGAGACAAGGCACAGCTTGCGCCCATGCGCGATGTCGCAAAGAAACTCAAAATCGAGTACGAGCATTTCCTCGAAGTGGAGGTGTTCACCAAGTTCGGCGCGAAGCTCGACGAGGAGACGCTGAAGATACTGCGCCGGGGCGAGAGGCTCCGGGAGATACTGCGTCAGGACCGCTTCAGGCCGATGCAGGTCGAGGAGCAGGTAGCGACTTTCTACGCGCACGGGCAGGGCTCGCTCGACGACATAGAGACACCCGAAGTGTGGCCTTTTATCGAGGCATATCTCGAAGAACTTAGGCTTCAGGCCCCGGATGTGCTT
>DASXVI010000318.1:0-4381 GCA_036504315.1 Nitrospirota bacterium | reverse complement strand
CGGTTTGATTATGTCCATCAGCTTCAGCACTTCTTCGCCGCTCTCGGCGGGGATGACATCATAACCCATCCTTTCGAGCACGATGCACATCGCCATGAGGATGTTCTCGTCGTCGTCCGCCAGGACCACTATCCTTTTCTTGGCCGATTTAGCCTTGAAGTCTATAGGCGTGGCTATCCTGTTTTCGGGCTGCATCTTCAGCCCCAATGCATCAGCTACTACCCTGTGCAGGTCCTGCCGGGATATCGGTTTGTTGACGAACTCGAAGACGCCGATATACATCGCCTCGAAATAGGAATCTATGTTGCCGCAATCGGTAATTACCATGACCGGCATCTCGGGGTATAAATGCTTAACCTGCCTGATGAACTCGAACCCTTCCATCCCGGCCAGGTTATTGCACGAGGTTACAAGGTCAACCTTATTCTTCTTCAGGTACTCGAGCGCTTCGAATGGCGAGGTAAACGCGACGGTATTGACCTGGCCGGAGAATTCGGCAGACAGACAAGCGGCAAGGTAATCGGAGGCCTCCTTGTCGTTATCCACGCAGATTATAACTTTCTGGGATTGGGCAGTTTCCATATCAACCTTCTATTAAAATTTTTTAATTATTATATAATAAATGTTATATAAGTCAAACAAATTTAAGGCCGCAAAAAAAGCCGCCAGACTAAGCTGACGGCTTTTTGAAGTATTTTCTAAACCGCGGTTAGAAGCGGGCTGCCAGCTTCTTGTCCATCTTCTTCTTCCTTATCCTGATGTTCTTCGGCGTTATCTCGACCAGCTCGTCTTCCATGATGAATTCGAGCGCCTGCTCCAGGCTCATCTTGCGGGCCGGGATTATGCGGAGCGCCTCGTCCGCGCTGGAAGTGCGCATATTCGAGAGCTTCTTCTCCTTTGTGACATTCACGCCCATGTCCTCGTCGCGGGCGTTCTCGCCGATTACCATGCCCTCGTAGACCTCGGTCTGCGGGTCTATGAACATCTCGCCGCGCGGCTGGAGGTGGAATATCGCGTAAGCGGTGGCAGCGCCCCTGCGGTCGGCTACGAGCGCGCCGGTCGTCCTTGACGGGATTTCACCGCAGTACGGCCTGTAACCTATGTACAGCGTGTTTAAGATACCGGTGCCGCGCGTGTCGGACAGGAACTCCGTGCGGAAACCGATGAGGCCCCTCGACGGAATCTCGAACTCCATCCTGACGCGGCCGGTGCCGTGGTTGACCATCTTCATCATCTTGCCGCGGCGGACGCCCAGCTTCTGGGTTACGACGCCTATGTGGTCCTCGGGGGCGTCAACGAACAGAAGCTCGTACGGCTCGCTGCGGACACCCTCGATTGTCCTCTCGATTATCTCGGGACGGGAGACGGCGATCTCGAAGCCCTCGCGGCGCATCTGCTCGATGAGTATCGCAAGCTGAAGCTCGCCCCGGCCGGAAACCCTGTAGGTCTCAGGGCTGTCTGTCGGCTCTACATTTATGCTGACATTATACAGCACTTCCTTCTCAAGCCTCTCCTTGATATGGCGGCTCGTCAGGAACTTGCCGTCCTTGCCCGCGAACGGGGAGGCGTTGACCGAGAAGTTCATAGAGATTGTCGGCTCGTCTATATGTATCGGCGGCAGCGGCTTCGGGTCTTCAAGGTCCGCGACCGTTTCTCCGATGGTGAAGTCCTCAAGCCCGGCGAAAGCGACGATGTCGCCCGCGTACGCCTCGTCCGTCTCAACGCGCTTCAGGCCCTCGTGGGTGTAGAGCACCGATATCTTGCCCTTGACGACGGAGCCGTCCGCCTTGCACAGCGAGACCTGCTGGCCCTTCTTAACCGTGCCCGAGAATATCCTGCCGACGCCCAGGCGGCCGACGAAGTCGGAGTAGTCGAGCGAGGCTATCTGGAGCTGGAGCGGGCCGTCTTCCTTGCCCTTAGGCGGCGGAAGCGTCTTGACTATCTCCTTGAACAGGGGCTTTAAGTCCTTGCCTTCGCCTTCCGGAGTGGTATTGGCTACGCCGTTCTTTGCTACCGCGTAAAGGACCGGGAAGTCGAGCTGGCTTTCGTTGGCATCGAGGTCGATGAAAAGGTCGTAGACCTCGTTCAATACTTCCTGGATGCGGGAATCCGGCCTGTCTATCTTATTGATCACGAGTATCGGGGTGAGCCCCTCTTCGAGTGCCTTCTTCAGGACGAAGCGGGTCTGCGGGAGCGGGCCTTCAGATGCATCGACGAGCAGCATGACGCCGTCGACCATCTTGAGGGTGCGCTCGACTTCGCCTCCGAAGTCGGTATGGCCGGGGGTGTCGCATATATTGATCTTAACGCCCTCGAAGTGCACCGAAGTGTTCTTCGCCATAATGGTGATGCCCTTCTCGCGCTCCAGGTCCATGGAGTCCATGACCCTCTCGTTTACGGACTGGTTCTCGCGGAATGTGCCGCTCTGCCAGAGCATAGCGTCAACGAGCGTGGTCTTGCCGTGGTCGACGTGGGCGATAATGGCGATATTTCTGATTTCCTGATGGTTTGACATGGCAATAAAAAAGCCTGTTCCCGAGACTGCCGGGAAAGGCTGCTTCCTTTCTCCTGCTGGTTGATGGTTAAATAACGGCTGCTATTATAGTTACGCAAGGAGAAAATGTCAACAAAAAACAGTAATAATTATCCGCAGGCCGGGAGAAGGCTTGACTTGGAGTGCGTTGGCGTTTATCCTTTCTGCTTTCCTGATAAAATATAATTATACATTACAAAATCTGAGCCAATGATGAAATATGGAAGTAAATATATTTATTATGCCCTTGCCGCCTGCCTTATCTGGGGGACGGTCTATGTTGCAATAAAAGTAGGCATAAACCACGGGTTCAGGCCGTATACCTTTGCCGGCATCCGTTTTGTGTCGGGCGGTCTGATATTGCTGGCGATATCCTGGATGAAGGGCAGGCTGCACTTAACCAGGCAGGAGTTCCGGGAGTGCTGCCTGTTGGGGCTGTTCCAGACCGGCATACAGAACGCGTTCTTCTTCAAGGGGGTGGAGCTTACCAACGCAGGGATATCCTCCATATTCATAAACACAAGCCCGCTCTTCGTAATACTCCTTGCCCCGCTTTTCTTTCACGGTTCGAGGATTACCCTCGGCAGGGCGCTCGGGGTGGTGGTCGGGTTCGGCGGGGTGGTGCTTGCCGCATACAAGCCGGGGCAGGTCGCGCGGGACTACGCCCTCGGTATTGTCCTGCTCATGCTGTCGGCCTTCACGTGGGGTTCGTCCAGCATTTGGGCCAAGAAGATAATGATGCGTGGGGATACCTTGACCATAACCGGCGCGCAGATGACTATGGGCGCTCTGCCTCTTCTGGTAGCAGGCCTGGTCCTCGAAGGACCGCCGATGGCAGGCGTGGATGAGGCCGGCTGGCTGATGCTTGGCTACCTGATTGTCTTTGCGACTTCCCTGCCGTTTTTCCTGTGGTATTCCGCCCTTGCCCACGGGGAAGTCGGGCAGGTCTCCGTGTTTACCTTCAGCCTTCCGATACTGGGCGTCTTTTCCGGCTGGCTCTTTCTGGGCGAAGCCCTTCATGCAAGCGTGGTGACAGGCATGCTTATGGTTGCCTTTGGAATAATCTTAGTGAACTGGCGGGACTAAAACCCTTGACACGAAAGGAGTTATGCATTAAGCTATCTTTGTCAGTATAGAATAGTCATTTGGAAAACCGAGCAAAATGTACGGAAAAACCCGCTATATACTCATCGCCGCGAGCATCTCGCTTGTTCTCATTTTTTGCATAACCATGTTTCTTGTTGCCGACAGGCAGGCGAGGCTTATAAAGGAACAGGTGCATGAGGAGGCGAGTACGATATTCCGCCAGCTCGTGATTGCCCGCCGGTGGAACTCCGAATACGGGGGCGTCTACACAAAGGCGCGGCCGGGCGAGATGCCGAATAAATACCTCAGGGACGCCTCGATAACGGATACCGCCGGCAATGTTTATTATCTGAAGAACCCCGCCCTGATGGCCCGTGAACTCTCGCAATATTCGGACGAAGAGGGGCTGGTCCATTTCAAGATCACAAGCCTGAAGCTTATGAACCCGGACAACGCGCCCGATGAGTGGGAGCGCCGCCAACTCCAGGCGTTCGAAAGCGGCAAGACAGGCGTATCCGAAATCATTAAGCAGAAAGGCCATTATTATTATAGGCTGATTCGCCCGCTTTATATCGAGCGGCCCTGCATTAATTGCCACGACGAGCAGGGGTATAAAATTGGGGATGTGCGCGGCGGAATCAGCATTACCCTGCCTTATGATAAATACAGGAGGGCCGTTGCGCACAATATTGCCGCGATGGCCAGCCTTTCGATATTGCTCGTAGTCCTGCTCGTCCTGGTGCTCAGGCTCTTCTGGAGGCT
>DASXVI010000317.1:0-2021 GCA_036504315.1 Nitrospirota bacterium | reverse complement strand
AAAAACCACGACATTGTCGCGCAATACCCTGGCGCCCGCGCTTCCGCGCGTAATCATGCCGTCAAGGACATAGCAGCCTGCAACCGTGCCCATCTTCGGGACGCTGAAGGTCTGGCGCACCTCGGCGCGGCCAAGCACCTTCTCGCGGAGGGTCGGCTCAAGCAGGCCTTCCATGGCGGCGCGGACCTCGTCGATGGCGTTGTATATGATGTTATACAGCCTGATATCGACACCCTCGGCCTCCGCAAGCTGGGAAGCCTTCGGCTCCGGCCTGATGTTAAAGCCGATGATAATCGCGTTGGACGCGGATGCGAGGTTGATGTCGGATTCGGTTATCGCGCCGACCGAGCCGTGTATCACCTTCAGCTTGACGGCCTCCGTCGAAAGCTTCTGGAGCGACTCGGACACGGCCTCGACCGAGCCCTGGACATCCGCCTTTATGATTATGTTCAGCTCCTTTACGACGCCGGTCTGTATCTGTGAGAACAGGTCGTCGAGCGTAACGCGCTTCCTTGAAGCAAGCTCGGCCATCCTCTGCTTCTCCATACGGGACTGGGCAACCTGGCGGGCCTTCTTCTCGTCTTCCATAACTACGAAGCTGTCGCCCGCGCCCGGAACGCCGGACAGGCCTATTATCTCGACAGGAGTAGCAGGGCCTGCCTCTTTTTCCTTCTTGCCCTTGTCGTTTAAGAGCATCCTTATGCGGCCTGAATGTATGCCGGTGACGAACGCGTCTCCCGGGCGGATTGTGCCTGCTGAGACGAGTACGGTCGCGACCGGGCCGCGGCCCTTGTCGAGCTTTGCCTCGACTATCGTGCCCCTGCCCATCTTGTGCGGGTTCGCCTTCAGTTCCATGACCTCGGCCTGCAGAAGTATCATCTCGAGCAGGTTCTCAAGGCCTATCTGCTTCTTCGCGGAGACAGGGACGAATATTATTTCTCCGCCCCATTCCTCGGGGACGAGCCCGTGGTCGGACAGCTCCCTCTTTACCTTTTCCGCATCCGCCTCGGGCTTGTCTATCTTGTTCATCGCAACGATGATAGGCACCTTTGCGGCCTTGGCGTGGTTTAAGGCCTCGATGGTCTGCGGCCTCACGCCGTCGTCCGCCGCGACTACAAGCACGACGATATCGGTAATCTGTGCGCCTCTGGCGCGCATCGCGGTAAACGCCTCGTGGCCCGGCGTGTCGAGGAAGGTTATTTCCTTCTCGTTGAGCCTGACCTTGTACGCGCCGATATGCTGGGTAATGCCGCCCGCTTCGCCGCCCGTGACATTCGTCTTCCTGATGGCGTCGAGCAGCGAGGTCTTGCCGTGGTCGACATGGCCCATTATCGTGACGACCGGCGGACGCGGCGACAACTCTTCATCGCGGTCCGTGGCCTCCTCGACAAAGGCTTCCTCGTCGGTTATCGGCGTAATCTCTATCTTCAGCCCGTAGGAGTCCGCGATGATGACGGCGGCGTCCATGTCGATGGGCTGGTTAATAGTAGCCATGATGCCCATCTCGAAGAGCTTCTTCATGACCTCGCCGGACTTTGCGCCGATCTTTTCGGCGAAATCCTTGACGGTTATGCCTTCGGTCACTTTAATAGCCCTCTTTCTGGCGACGGTCGTCGCCGGCTCTTCGACCTTTTCGTATCTGTTCTGGTATTTCTGGTTCTTGCCGCCGCCCTTCCTGAAATCGGGCTGCTTCCCGCCCCGCGAGGCGTCCTTGCGGGCCTGCTCGTCGAACGCGGTCGTCTTTGCCTTCTTTATGGGCTGGAGGCGGTTCTTCAGCTTTGCCGAAATAACCGGAACCTGAACATTAACTTCTTCAAGCACCTCGGTCTCCGGCCTGACAGGCTTCGGTCCCTTTGGATGCGGTTTCTTGAACGCCTGGGGCGGACCCTGCGGCGGCTGTTGCTGACCGCCTGGCCCACTCGGCCTCGGCTGGTTGAACGGCGGCCTCTGTCCGCTTGGCGGGCCACCCGGCCTCTGCTGGTTAAACGGCGGCCTCTGTCCGCTTGGCGGACCACCTGGCC
>DASXVI010000316.1:0-2759 GCA_036504315.1 Nitrospirota bacterium | reverse complement strand
CCGACCTTCGACTCCTCGGCAAACTCGATGAGGGTCGAGGCCATGCCGCCCCGGGTCGGGTCGCGCAGGGCGTGAAGCTCGGGGCATACCGCGAGCATCTCGCGCACGAGGTGGTTCAGCGGGGCGCTGTCGGTTACGATGTCGGACTCAAAGCCCAACCCTTCGCGCTTCGACATTACGGCCATGCCGTGGTCGCCGATTGTGCCTGATACTATAATCTTGTCGCCGGCCTTTATATTCCTTACCGAGACCTTCACGCCGTAGGGCACGACGCCCACGCCGGCCGTGTTGATGAATATTTTGTCCGCCTTGCCCCTGTCTACGACCTTTGTATCGCCCGCGACAATCTTCACGCCAGCCTCGTCGGCCGCCGCCTTCATGCTGCGGACTATCTCTTCAAGCTCGGCTAACGGGAGGCCTTCCTCGACGATGAACCCGCTGGTTATGTAGAGGGGGGTCGCGCCCGCCATCGCGAGGTCGTTTACAGTGCCGTTCACGGCGAGGTCGCCGATGTTGCCGCCTGGGAAGAATACCGGGTTGACGACATACGAGTCCGTCGTCATTGCGAGCCTGTCTCCCATGTTTGAGGGCATCGGCAGGACGGCTGAATCCTCGATACCAAGGCCTGTCTCCGCATCCCCGAAAACGGGCATGAAAATCTTTTCTATAAGCTCCCGCATCATCCTGCCGCCGGAGCCGTGTCCAAGCAGTATCTTGTCTTCCATTATCTCGTCTTTCCTGGGGCTAAGTGGATTATTTAAGGTTGAGAGCGGACCCAGCTATCTATGGTGTCTGCGTCGAGCGGGTCGATGTCTATGAATTCGAGGCCCATGCCGGGCTCTATACTGAAATTGGAAGCTGAATATTTTCTGGACCAGACGACCTTGCACCTGCACTTCACCGGGCTGCTGGTCTTCGGCAGTGTAAATTCTATATTGAATTCCTCGCCGAGCGCCTTGGGGTTGACCGTCTGGATAAAAACCCCCGAGCGGCTGATGTTCTTGGCATAGCCGAAAAAGTACTGCCTCGCGTCGCCCATCTTGGCCTGCATGACGATGAGCGGGCTTCGAAGGTTCGCCCGTTTCTCGGACGGCGAATATGGTGGTTTATCTTCTGCCATATTTATAATATGCCGCGCAGCTTCCCTCGTATGACACCATGCACGCCCCGACAGGGGCCTCAGGCGTGCAGACCTTGCCGAACAGCTTGCATTCCGGCGGGGAGATGATGCCCTGGAGCACCTTGCCGCAGGAGCAGCCCTTCGCCTCTTTCGGTTCGCCGATTTTTATATCGAATACCTTCTCGGCATCGTATGCCGCAAATTCCGGGCGGAGCTTCAGCCCGCTTCCGGGTATTACGCCGATGCCGCGCCAGTTGGAATCGGCAGGCTCGAAATGCCTGTCTACGACTTCGCGCGCCTTCGGGTTGCCTTCTTCCGAGACGGCCCTGCGATACTGTATCTCGACGCGCGGGTTGGATTCCTCTATCTGCTTTATCATCATCAGGGTGGACTGGAGTATGTCTACCGGCTCAAAACCGGCAACGACGGCAGCCCGCTTGTACTCGTCCGTTATGAAGCTGTAAGGCTCCGAGCCTATTATCGTGCTGACATGGCCGGGGCAGAGGAAGCCGTCTATCTGGAGTTCAGGAGTGTCGAGCAGGGCGCGCATCGCGCCCGGTATCGTCTTGTGTACGGAGAGCAGGAAGAAGTTGGTTATGCCTTCCTCGCCCGCCCGCGCGAGGGTGGCCGCGACCGCGGGGGAGGTGGTCTCAAACCCCGCCGCGAAGAACACGACCTTGCGGTTCGGGTATAACTTTGCGAAAGTCAGCGCGTCGAACGGGGAGTATACTATCCGCACATCCGCGCCCTCGGCCTTGGCCTTGTTCAGCGAGTAGTCCGAGCCCGGCACGCGCACCATGTCCCCGAAGGTCGCGAGTATTACCTCGGGTATCCTTGCGAGGGCGACGGCGCGGTCTACATCCTCGACCGCCGTCACGCAGACGGGGCAGCCCGGGCCGGAGACCAGCGATATATTCTTCGGGAGCAGGTCGCGTATCCCGCTCTTGAAAATCGCGACGGTATGGCTGCCGCAGACTTCCATGAACTTCAGCTCGCGAGAGGTGGAATTCTTTATCCCTTCGAGCAGGGCGCCGGCCAATGCGCCGTCCCTGTATTCATCGACATACTTCATAGTCCTCTTCCTTGTTAGCTAAAAAGCGCCGTCGTAGTCCTCAAGGTCGCCGCCCGTAATCTCTTTGATGATTTCGAGCGTCTTCATAGCCTCTTCCTCGTCCACCTTGTGTATGGCGAAACCCGCGTGGGCAATTACATAATCGCCAAGCTCGACGCCCTCGCAGAGGTCGAGTGCAATCTCCCTCGTCGCCGCGCCGACTTCTATGGTGGCTATCCTGCCTTCTACCTTAATGACCTTGCCGGGGATACCAACGCACATGAAAGCACCGTCCTGTGTATGTTAAGACCATTTTAAAACGCTGTTTACGGAAGTTTCAATTATTACAGGAACATCTCTCGAAGTCAAGGCCAAATCCGGCAGTTTCCCCTTGAAAAGTACGGTCTTTTGTGATAATTTCAATCGGCTGAACCGGAGGGTTGCTTATGATTGACCTGCACACACATACGCTATTTTCGGACGGGGTGCTGATACCTGCGGAACTCGTCAGGAGGGCCGAGGTAAAGGGCTATGAGGCCATCGGCCTCACGGACCACGCCGACAGCTCGAATATCGACTTCATCGTCC
>DASXVI010000315.1:0-2123 GCA_036504315.1 Nitrospirota bacterium | reverse complement strand
CGGACCTCCTTCGCCCCCTGCCGGTACTCGTCCGCAATGCCGGTCTCGCCGAAAGCCTCCGCAAAATTTGCGGCGGCGGTCAACCCTCCGTAGACTGCGGCAGTCGTGAATGTATGGACACCCTGCCTCTCTTCCCAGAGGTCGTAACTGGCGAGGGGGAGCCTGGTGCGCCGGTCCCTGTAGTTCATCATGAAATCCGCCGCGTTCTTGATAAGGGGCTTGTAAAGCGCCTTGATAAATTCTATGTCCCTGAACAGGACGTAATGCTTCCACAGCGCCCAGATTACGAGTGCGGTTTCATCCTCCTGTATGGGCAGCTGAGGGTGGTTATCTTTCAGCCACGGATGCCATGAGCTCGCCACGGCCCCGCAGGGGGTATACTTGTGGAGGAAATAGCCTTCGGGGGTTATGAGCTTTGCGCACAAATTAAAGAAATTTCTGGTTATCTCCGCCTGGCCCGACAGGTCGAGCGCATACGATACGAGGGCGGCGTCCCGCGTCCACATATAGCTGTATGTATCCCGGTTGAAATGGATGACCTCCGAATCGTTAGCCGCGATTATGCTCCCGGTATTATTTATCTGCGTCCGTATAACCAGCATGCTCTTGTTGTACAGCCATGCGAGTTTTTCGGGGAGCAGGCTGTAGTTGAGCTCTTCCTTGTGTATCCACAGTTTCCAGTAGTCGCGGGTGCGGGTAAGGATTGTTTCCGGTTTTTTCGAGACAATGAGTTTGTTGAGCGTAAGCACGTCATCCCATTTTTTCCCGGCGCATATCCAGTAAAAGCATTCCTCGGTTTTTCCGGGGCCTATCTGCAGGTGTATTGCCGCAACGGAGTCTACCGAGCCCTGCGCAATAGTGTTACCGCTCAAGACCCCGTCCTCGGCGTCTCTCCATGTCCCGTCCAGACCCCCTGTCTGCCTGTTGCCGGTGGCATAATGGTCTATGCCGCACTTTTTGTTTGCAGAGATATTTATCAAAAAATACCGCTCGCCCTTGTAATGCAGGAGCCCCCTAACGTCCGGCCGGTAGGCGGCCGTGTCCCCTATGTCGTTCCCGTAAATCTCGAACTCGTGGCAGAAAAACAGACGCACCTCTCTCGACTTGTCCGAGAGGTTTTCAACGGTCAGCTTGCGCAGGAAGATGTTTTCATAGAAGTCCACAAGGTCGTTGACCGTAATCTTGAGTTTGAGGTTTTCGTTAGACAGTTCGACATTGGTGACGAGAGAGTCGTCCAGGTAATCGAGTCTGGTCCGCCACCCATCGGGCAGCCATCCGAATTGGCCGTCAACCCATACGCCCATGCGGAAAGGGGATTCGCCGGTGTGGTTCTCCTCTCCCACATGCGGGAAATAAAACTCGCGGATCAGATAATCCTTCCCGAACGCGACAAGCAGGCTTCCGTTTCCTACGGGTATGTCACGCGGCATCGGTTATTCCTCTGGTATAAGGCGTTCAAAAGGTTTTTGCTGTTTCGGCGGCTTTTGCCTTAGTTTCCTCCAGACGCCTGTTTTTTAAATCAATGTCAGGGCTGTCCATGGGCTGCGCGATTACGAATGTAATGTCCGAAATTCCTACGAACCCGAAGATGGTCCTGATATACGGTTCCTGGAAGTCGTATGGACGCGCTTCGCTCGTCAGATATTGTCCGCCCCTGGATGTTATGAATACCATCTTCCGGTCATTTATCAGGCCCTCGGCCACCCCTTTCCCGGTATACCTGAAGAGGTGCTTCGGCTGTACTATTATATCTATATATTGCTTTAAAACATAAGGTATGCTGAAGTTCCACATCGGCGCGCTTATAAGGTATCCGTCGGCGGATTTGAAGCGTTCTATTTGCGCGATAATCGACTCCCAATCCTCTTTGAGCTTGCCGAAGAGACCGACGCCGTCAAGGAGCATATACCTTCCGTCCGCGCGCTTCATAGCAAGGCCGGGGAGCTCTTCGTTGAAGAGGTCCAACTCCTCGACCACCCAATCTGGATGAACAGGCGTGAATGTATCCAGGAAGCTCCGCGAGATTTTCAGCGTGCGGGACTCTTCTTCTCTCGGCGCCGCAATTATGTGCAGAAGTTTATTCATATCAGCTCCTTATTTAAAGGCAGCTTCCAGTTAAATTA
>DASXVI010000314.1:0-3430 GCA_036504315.1 Nitrospirota bacterium | reverse complement strand
AACGGTGTGAGGCTGTTTTCATGTTGTCGGGCTTCCTGCTTTTTCTCCCTTATGCGAGGGCACATGCCGATGGCGGGAGCGTCAAGGGCCCGATGGCTTTTTATAAGAGGCGGCTTGCAAGGATACTGCCCGGTTTTTATTTTTTTACGGCTTTGTACTGTCTGGCGGTTATGCTGGCCGGGGCCCATGAGGGCTCAAGCCCGTTGAACCCCCAAAACATTATATTCAATGCACTATTGCTCCAGCCGTTCATGCTGTTTCTCAAGGATGTTACGCCTGATTTGATCCCGGGCACATGGTCTCTCGCGGCGGAATGCATATTTTACGCGGCTCTGCCGTTCTTGGCTGTCCGGCTTCGGGCAGTGAAATATACGGCGGCCTTCTGCCTCGCGGTTGCCGCCTGCGCGTATGGCGCCAGGCTTTTAGCCCATGTTATATTCGGGAAGGCCGTGCCTTTTGGCATTATGCATAACTTTTTCACGCACGCGGACCTCTTCGCGTCCGGGATGCTGCTTGCGCTGGCCTACGCGAGGAGGAAGCCGGATAGCCGTCCGCTTCGGGGAGCATGGGTCGCGGCGCTAATTACCGCCGGGGCGGCGTTCTATGTCCTTTCATTTATTGCCCCGGGGCTGATTTTCCCGGATTATGAGATGTTAGTCGCGCTTTCTTTCATTTGCATAATGTCGGGCGCGGTATTCTCTGGCGGACTAATCAGGAGAGTTTTCGAGGCATGGCCGCTCAGGTTTATAGGAATAATATCTTACAGCATGTTCGTATCTAACATCATAATTGCATGGTATGTCCTTGAGCCCATGAGAAGGGCGTTTGGAATCTCGTCGTCCTTGCAAGCTCTTGCATTCAACATGACCGTCGGGATGACGGTTGTGATTCTGGCAAGCACCGTTACGTATATATTCATTGAACGGCCGTTCCTCGTCAGGAGGGCCGCTACGGCGATTGCACCGGCCGCGGCATGAACAAATTGGAGTTGAGATGATAAGGAGTACTTTATATAGTTTAAGATACAAACTTAGATATATATTGACCGGTCAGCCTGATTTGGCAGGAGCAGGGGCATCTGTCGCGGATTCATTCGCGGATATCGACTTTGATCGACATGAAGACTCTTGGATGATTCCCGAAGATTTGGGTTCATTAATGAAATCATATATTCCGACTTATGCGTTTGAGGGTTACATAAACGAGGGCCATGAGTGTTTTGGTTCTTGCCCGGTCAACAATAAAAATCTGATAGATATAGGAATTACGGGATGGCTGTTGCGAGAGGATGCGCTGAAGCTTTACGAGCTCGCCTATTACAGTCCTGGCGACATACTCGAACTCGGCACCAACCAGGGTCTTTCCACCTATATAATCTCTAAGGCTATAAAAGATTCAGGTGGGAAAAAGCGCCTTATAACGGTTGATTTGAACTCATATTATGCGCGGATGGCTGAAAAGAACATGACTAAGCGCGGGCTCAACGGGAATGTCGGCTTTTTTGTACGCGATGCGACATCATTATGCAGAAAGCTTATCGACGAAGGCAGGAAATTCAGTTTCGTCTTTGTTGACCACTCGCACGAGTACCAGCCGGTATTCGAGGTATGCCAGCTTATGGAGAAGCTGATATACCCGCGCGGTCTGTGCCTGTTCCACGACTTTAACGACACGAAGAACAACGACCCTGAAAATAAGGACTATGGCGTCTCGCAGGCAGTGTTCGAAGGATTGCCGATGGACCGCTTCGAATTTCACGGGATATTTGGCTGCACGGCGCTCTACCGCGCCAGGCTCTAACGATTCTTTACCCGACAGGATAAAACATGGACAAATATGTAGTGCCTTCCCCGGTGACTATTAACATCGAGACCACGCTCCGCTGCAACCTTTTGTGCAAGATGTGCGGCAGGGTGAATGTAAACCCGCGGCAGTATGCCCATGCCGATATGGACATGGAGACATTTAACAGGATCACCCCGTTAATGGAAAACGCCAAGACCATATGGCTGAGCGGGTTTGGTGAGCCGCTTCTGCACAAGGAGCTTGCCGCGATGGTGCAGCTTGCCAAAAAATCAAGCAAGTCCGCGGAGGTTCCTTTTACAACAAACGCTATGCTTCTCAGCGCTCAAAAGGCCGAGGAACTTATAGATGCGGGGCTGGATAAAATGCAGGTCTCAATCGACGGCACCACAAAATGGGGCCATGTCGGTGGCGGGGCGGATATGTCCAAAGTCATCGCCAACCTGAAACGCTTAAAAGAATTAAAGGCCGAAAAGGGAGTTGCTTACCCAGAGGTAATAATGGGGTTTGTGGCAATGAAGGACAACCTCCATGAACTGTTGGACGTGCTGGATATTGCAAGGGAGGTTGATGTAAAGTTCATCACCGTCCAGCCCCTCCGGCCGGGCAGCGAGGAGATGCGCAACCAGAATATTTACCGCCATCCCAAGTACGCCCGTAAAATGATAGATAAGGCCAGGAAGAAGGCGGAATCCCTGGGCATCACAATCGAAGCGCAGTTCATGGATTTCGAGATGAGCGATAAAAGGAGAGATTGCGGATTCCCTAGTGAATTTCTGCATGTTAGCCTTGATGGCTCGGTTTATATGTGCTGCGGCGGGATGCCTACATTCCAGAATGTAAAGGATACGCCGGTTTGTGATATCTGGAACAGCGAGATATACCTGAAGCTCAGGCAAAGCCTCGATACAGGAGACTACCCGGTGAAGTGCCTCAATTGTTCAATAATGTACAACACCATAGAAAACCAGGAAAGAGACATTATTAAGCACCTGACCCTGCTGGAGAAGATAAGGAAGAAGGGGTTCCTGGGCTCGATTAAATCGGCAATTGCATTAACCAGACGAAGATTTGGATTTTGAAACATCCTGATTAGGAGAAGAATGCTGAATTCGGATTCCGGTATAGCCGAAAATAATTTTAACCTGCTCAGGTTTGCTGCGGCGTCCTGCGTTATGATAAACCACACTTTCATCCTCTCTGGACTGTGGTGGGACCCCTATGTTTGGTTATCAAAGTATGATGCTCTGGGCCCGCTGGCTGTAAATATATTCTTCGTTATAAGCGGATTTTTAATTACGAAGAGCTGGATTGCTAAGCCGCAGTTACCGGCATATTTCAAGAAACGAGCACTAAGAATTCTGCCGGCTTTGGCCGGGTCAACATTATTGTGTGTTATCATCATCGGTCCCTTGGTCACGAGCTTTAGCCCGAGAGAATATTTTGGGGCCGCTCAGACTTATGGATATTTAAAGAATACGCTGATTTTCGGGCCATTGCACAATAACCTTCCGGGTGTGTTTACCAAGAACCTCTTCCCTTGCGTGAACGGAACCCTCTGGACCTTGCCCATGGAAGTAACAGGTTATATTTTGATAGCAGCCTTCGGACTGACGGGTTTATTCAG
>DASXVI010000313.1:0-5936 GCA_036504315.1 Nitrospirota bacterium | reverse complement strand
CGTTAAAAAGGATTGCGAATAAGCATGATTTAATAATTTCTAGCTGTGCTGAAGAGATTAATCTCGATGATAGGGGAATTACGCATGGCAAATGTATTGACTGCGAACTCGTGAATAAAATATACAACTGCAACATCAGATTAAAAAAAGATATGAATCAAAGAAAGGCTTGCGGTTGTGTTGAAAGCGTTGATATTGGCGCCTATAATACGTGCAAGCACGGGTGTGTTTACTGCTATGCAAATGCCAGTCAAAAGCTTGTAGAACAAAATTATAAAAATTTCAAAACAAACGCAATCTCTTTGACAGAATGTGTTGTTGAAGAGAATAATCAATTGGATCTATTGTAATGGATATTAAATCTTTACTCAGGCCGGAAGTGGCCGCGCTTCGGGCATACGAGCCGGAGGATTTCTCGGGCATCCGCATCAAGCTGGATGCGATGGAGAACCCGTACCAGATGCCGGACGCGCTGAAGGAAGAGCTATACTGGGCCCTTTCCGCCATCGAGATTAACCGCTACCCCGACCCCGAGGCAGTGGAGCTTCGGGCCGCGCTCTCGGACTATCTCGGCGTGCCTGCCGAAAACATCCTGCTCGGCAACGGCTCGGACGAGATCATCGGTATGCTGGTTACGGCATTCGGCGGCTCGCCTGGGCTTATCGCGTACCCGACTCCGACATTCTCGATTTACGGGATAGTGGCGCGCGCCTTCGGGCAGGAAACCCTTGAGCTTCCGCTTGACGATGGCTTCGGGATTGACCTGGACGCAACGCTCTCGCTGATGCGCCGGAGGAAGCCGAAGGTAACTTTCTTCGCGTACCCGAACAACCCGACCGGCAACCTATTTGACCGCGAGAAGCTCCTGACCATTATCAGGGAAGCGCCGGGCATAGTCGCCGTGGACGAGGCTTATTTCAGCTTCTCCGGCGATACCTTGATAAACGAGATAAACAACTACCCGAACCTCGTGGTGCTCCGCACGCTGTCTAAGATTGGTCTTGCGGGCCTCCGCGTCGGGATAATGGCCGCGGGGCAAGACATAATCCGCGAGGTCAACAAGGTACGGCTCCCGTACAACATCAACTCGCTCTCGCAGAAGGCCGCCGAGCGGGTAGTCCGCCACAGCGATATCGTGGACGCGCAGATAGGTCTGATAACGGACGAACGGGCGCGGGTGTTCGAAGCGCTGTCCAGCATGCCGGGCATCACCGCGTGGCCCTCGAAGACGAACTTCATACTCCTCCGCGTACCCGGCGCGTCGAAGGTGCATCAGGGCCTGAAAGCGCGCGGGATACTGGTAAGGAACATGGACGGCCCCGGCCCGCTTAGGGACTGCCTGCGCGTTACAATAGGCACCCCGGAAGAGGATACCGAATTTCTGGCCGCGCTTAAAGAACTTATATAACAAAAGGAGCCACGATGTCTCGCAGCGCTACGGTGGAGAGGAACACGGCGGAGACGCAGATAAATCTCTCGCTCAATATCGACGGGACCGGCAAGTTCGAGATAGCGACATCTGTGCCGTTTCTGGACCATATGCTGACCCTGATGGCGAGGCACGGCCAGTTCGACCTGCATGTCCACGCTAAGGGCGACATACAGGTGGACTACCACCACACAGTAGAGGATGTGGGCATCGTGCTGGGGCAGGCGTTCAAGAAGGCGCTCGGCGAGATGAAGGGCATCAGGCGGTACGGCTTCGCCAAGATACCGATGGACGAGACGCTTGCCGAGGCCGTGCTGGACATCTCGGGCAGGCCGGGGCTGGTCTATAATGTCGCCATGCCGAAGGGCAAGGTCGGGGAGTTCGACGTCGAGCTGGCGTTCGACTTCTTCAAGGCGCTGTCCAACCACGCGGGCATTACCCTGCATATCAACTTAGAGTACGGGGACAACCTCCACCACATAATCGAGGCGATATTCAAGGCGTTCGGCCGCGCAATGTCGGACGCCTGCCGTCTCGACCCGAGGGTTTCCGGGGTGCCTTCTACAAAAGGTTTATTATAATTTAAGGATTAGGCATAATGATTGCAATAATAGACTACGGCATGGGAAATCTGCGCAGCGTCCAGAAGGGTTTCGAGCGGGTAGGCCACGAGGCCTTCGTCACCTCGGAGCCCGCAAAGATACTGGATGCGGACAAGGTAGTCCTGCCGGGCGTGGGCGCATTTGCCGACTGCATGGACAACCTTACCCGGATGGGCCTGGTGGACACGGTCCACAGGGTAGTGGATTCCGGCAGGCCGTTCATGGGCATATGCCTGGGCCTCCAGCTGTTATTTGACGAGAGCGAGGAGTTCGGGCTGCACAAGGGTCTCGGAATCATCCCCGGCCGTGTTGTGCGCTTCCCCACGGAAGTGGCAGGAAACACCGAAGAGCTTTATAAAATACCCCACATGGGTTGGAATAAGGTCAAAATAAAGAACAGGCCGCCCCACTTGGCGGGAGTGGCCGATGGTTCGTTCTTTTATTTTGTCCATTCGTACTATGTCGTGCCTGCCGACCCGTCTGTCGCGGCCACTACGACCAGTTACGGCGTTGAGTTTGTATCGAGCGTTTTGAAGGACAACATATTCGCTACCCAGTTCCACCCGGAGAAAAGCCAGGAGCTGGGCCTTGGCATCCTCAAGCGCTTTGGAGACATCAAATGAACATCCTCAAGGGCAGGGTCTGGACGACACGGATTTTCACCGCAGTCCTCCTGGCCCTGACTTTGGGTCTGTTCGCCTACGAGTTCCTGCAGGTCCGCGAAACCACCGACGATACCTTCATATCGCTCCGCTACGCCAAAAATTTCATCGAAGGCAGGGGTCTGACATACAACCCGGGCGAGCGTGTCGAGGGCTACTCGAACTTCCTCTGGGTGATGCTTACCGGCACCCTGATGAAATTCGGGGTCGAGCCGGTGCTCTCCGCCAAGGTGCTGGGGATGGTATTCGGGGCCGGGATACTAATCCTAACCTGGTTTATCTCCAGGTCGCTGTTCGGCGGCAGAGTCCCCCAGATCTTTCATTTTGTCCCGGCCGCCCTCCTGCTCTCTTACAGGTATTTTGCGTATTGGTGTGCGCAAGGTCTTGAAACCCCGATGTTTTCATTCCTGCTCCTTGCGGGGATATACTTCTATATCAACGAGGAAAAGGGCCGGAACCGGTACCTCTGGCCTGCCGTCTTCGGGCTGCTGTCCCTCACAAGACCGGAGGGGCCGCTGTTTTTCTGCCTCACATTCCTGCACCGCTTTGTCATATCCCGCCGGGAGGGGAGGCCGATAACCTCCGACCTGAAGGTGGCGCTCCCGTTCGTCTACATCTACGCCTCGTACATCGCATGGCGGTACTCCTATTATGGCCAGTGGCTCCCGAACAGCTATTATGCCAAGAGCGACCTCGACGGCATCCAGGTGTCCGGCGGCTGGCGGTATCTGAAAGAGGGGCTTAACACATTCGGGCCGCAGTGGATGCTCGTCGGGATACTGCCGGTCCTGGGCCTCTTTTTTGGTGGAAAACGGCCTTTTTCATACATTTTTTCGTTGTCTGCCGCTACTTTTGCGTATATAGTCTTAATAGGCGGGGACATACAGCCGTTCTGGAGGTTCTTTGTCCATTTCCTGCCGGTTACCGTCCTTGCTGCCTATGCGGGAGCGATATCCTGCACCCTGTGGGCTAAAGCGCTCATAAAAACAGCCGCAGGACAGTTTGCGGGAGTCGTTGCCTTTTCTCTTGCGGGCGCTGTCCTCGCGCTGGTGTCGTGGCAGTTCGTACTCGGAACCCCGAACTATACCAAGTATGTGAACGCCGTAGACAAGTGGGCGGAGGTCGGAAAGTGGATACGGGACAACACCCCGCCCGACGCCTTGATTGCCGTAACCAACGCCGGGGCTACGTCTTTTTATTCCGGGCGCGCGGCGATAGACATGCTGGGGTTGAACGACGGTTTTATATCCCACAACCCGTCCTACAAGCTCGGCAAGACGCTGTACGAGAAGAAATACAACTCCGGCTATGTTCTGTCCCGGATGCCTGACCTGATTGTATTCCGGTTCAGCAACTGGCCCAGGTCCAACTGCGAGACGGACCTCTTTGACAGGGAGCTGTTCCGAAGGTGGTATGCCCCGGTCAACATAATGACGAGGTACGGCGTCTATACGCTGTACGCGCGCATGCCCAGGGAGGCGCCATGCACCGCCTCCGGCGACTGCGCCGGGCTTGGCAGGAAATATGGTTTTGACGGCAGGGCGTCCTACATCAAACAGGATGAAGGGTATCTGTTAATTGCCGGGGAGGTGGGGACGCGAAACCCGAACCTCGTCAACCATTTTTTGACCGCTAATTATTTCATGAAGAAGCGGATGTTCGTCCTTGCGGCGCGCGAGCTGGAGATGGAAAAGCGGCTCAACCCCGGCTTCGGGCCGGCTTATTTAATGTCAAATATGGTTTACGCCAGGCTGGGCGACGGCCAGAAGGCAATCGCCAACAAAGCCCTCTTCCAGCAAAACTGCGGCCGGACCGCCGGTATTCGGGACTGGATGGGCAACATGAACAATTTCTGTTTTTAAGCAACAACATTACGAGTAATTGGGAGAAATAGTACTATGCTTGTGATACCCGCCATCGACCTCAAGGAAGGTAACTGCGTACGGCTGCTGCAAGGCAGGATGGAAGACGCCACCATATACTCGGAAAGCCCGGCCGACCAGGCAAGGGTGTTCGAAGGACAGGGCGCGGAGCTTATCCATGTCGTAGATTTGGACGGCGCATTTGCAGGGGAGCCGAAAAACCTGGCCTCGATTAAAGAGATACTTGCCGCAACTAAGGTGCCGATAGAAGTCGGCGGCGGTATCCGCGACATGGGCACAATCGACAGGCTTCTTGGCATGGGCGTCTCGCGCGTGGTGCTTGGCACCGCCGCGCTTGAGGTTCCGGGCCTTCTGGTGCTGGCCTGCAAGAAATATCACGGCAGGGTTGTCGCGGGTATCGATGCGTTTAACGGCAAGGTCGCGGTGCGCGGCTGGGGCGATGTCTCGGGTGTCAGGACCGAAGAGCTTGCGCGCAGGATGGAGGACGCGGGCGTCCGTGCTATTATTTATACCGACATCAGCCGCGACGGGATGCTCACCGGCCACAACTTCGAGGCTACCCGCGCGCTTGCAATGCTGGTGGAAGTGCCTATCGTGGCGTCCGGCGGCGTCAAGGATATCTCCGACATTCACGCGCTCAAGCAGATTGAACACCTGGGCATCGAGGGCGTGATTACCGGCAAGGCGATATACGCGGGCACTATGGATTTGGTTGAAGCGATAAAGGCGGCAAAATAATGTTGGCACGCAGGATTATCCCCTGCCTCGATGTTAAAGACGGGCGGGTCGTTAAAGGGGTCAGCTTCGTGAACCTTCGCGATGCGGGCGACCCGGTCGAGGTGGCGAAGGCCTACGACGAGCAGGGCGCGGACGAGCTTACCTTTCTCGATATCACCGCAAGCCACGAGAAGCGCGGGACGATGCTCGATGTCGTCCGCCGCACCTCCGAGCAGGTGTTCATGCCGCTTACGGTCGGCGGCGGTATCCGCACGATAGAGGATATCCGCGAGCTCCTGAAGGCGGGCTGCGACAAGGTATCCATAAACACTACCGCGGTATACGACCCGCGCTTCATCAAGGCCGCGGCCGAGCGGTTCGGCAGCCAGTGCATAGTCGTCGCGATAGACGCGAAGCGCTCCGACCTCGTGACGGACGAGGAGCGAGTGCGCCAGATTGAAGAGGCGGCCGAAAAGCTCCCTTGGGCAAAAGAGGACGAGTTTAAGCACCTGTTCTTTCAGTGCGTGGGCCACTCCGGGCTGCACTGGGAGGTCTTTACGCACGGGGGCCGCAAGCCGACATACATCGACGCGGTTGCCTGGGCGGTAAAGATGCAGGAGTTCGGCGCGGGCGAGATACTCCT
>DASXVI010000312.1:0-4494 GCA_036504315.1 Nitrospirota bacterium | reverse complement strand
CGCGGCGATGAACCTCGGCGAAAAATTCCAGGACATTTCCAAACGCGCACAGGAGCAGGCGTCCATCGCATCGAGCACCCTCGGCGCCGGGGAGAAATCGCGCAGCGACGGGCATGAAAGCGTGCATACGCTCCTCAATGAAACAGAGACATTCGTGGACGAGCTTATCGGAAGGCTTTCGATGGCTTCCGCTTCCTCTATGGAGGTCTTAAAAAAGACCCGCGAGCTTTCAGACCTGACTTCCACCGTCAGCGCGATCCTCGAAGACATAGAGTTCATATCCGACCAGACCAGCCTGCTATCCCTGAATGCGGCAATAGAGGCGGCCCGCGCCGGCGAGCAGGGACGGGGTTTTGCGGTGGTGGCCGACGAGGTCAAGAAGCTCGCCGACCGCTCCAATGAATCAAGCGCCAACAGCCGCAGGATTATCAAGAGCATCCTTGCCAAGGTCGAGGACATGAGGAAAACGCTCGAAGAAAAATCCCTGGCAGGCCAAAGTCAGGCCGAATCCTCGAAAACCGAAGCGGACGCCCTGTTCGAGAAAATAAGCTCCGCAAACGATAAGATGGAGGGCTGCGTAGGCACGCTCGCCGAAAAGAGCCGGGTGCTCGCGGAAGATATATCCAAGATAGTCTTTTCGCTCCAGTTCCAGGACATAACCAGACAGTGTCTGGAGCATGTTAACGAGGCCATGGAAAAGATGGGCAACGACATCTCCGAAGTGCAGGAGGACTTGGCGGAGTTCTGCGAAGACTCGGGAGGGGAAGAGATGTTCAACGCCTGGGCGAACGATATGGACAGGAAATACACCATGGAATCCGAGCGCGAGATACTCAGAAAAAATGCCTCCGTGCCTTTTGAAAGTAAACAGCCGGCTGCGGTAGCTGCCGGCCCGGCTGATGACAATATTACGCTTTTCTGAAGGGGTGAGCTATGGCAAAGACAATAATTACGGTGGACGACTCCAGGTCAATCAGGCAGCTCGTGGCCTATACGTTGACCACGGCCGGTTACCAGGTGCTTGAGGCCGGGGACGGCAGGGAAGGGCTTGAGAAGCTCAAAACAAGCAAGGCCGACCTGGTAATCACCGACCTGAACATGCCGAATATGGACGGAATCGCGATGATCCGCGAGCTTAGGACCCTGCCGAGCTACAAGTTCGTGCCAATCCTCATGCTTACCACCGAGTCTCAGGAGTCGAAGAAGTCCGAAGGCAAATCCGCCGGGGCAACCGGCTGGATAGTAAAGCCTTTCACCCCAGAGCAGTTGCTCGCGACAATACAGAAGGTACTCCGCTGACGCATTGCCCAGGTGCTTGTATATGGCCCCAACCTTAGCGGGACGGGGTGATTTATGCTTGACACCACCCGGCCAAAATGATATTTTACAAAGCTCATCGTGCCGAAGTGGTGAAATTGGTAGACACGCTAGGTTCAGGGTCTAGTGGGCGCAAGCCCATAGGGGTTCGACTCCCCTCTTCGGCACCATAAATCCAGGCAGGTTTATAACCTGTTTAAAATATAAAAAGCGGCCTTTCAGGCCGCTTTTTTGTTAACAAATATGCCATTCCTCACGCCCACCAGGGTGAAACATCCCGCTCTTCACCCCTCCCCACCTGCGGGGGAGGGGTGGGGGGCTGGGGGCTAAATTAATGAGCCTCTCCCCAGTCGGGGCCGGAGCCCATATCCACTTTTATCGGCACTTCCAGCCGGATGACGCCTTCCATTTCGCCTCGGACGATTTCGCGCACCCGGTCAAGCTCGGACTCCGGGGCCTCGAACACAAGCTCGTCATGCACCTGAAGGACCATCCTCGTCTTCAGCCCCTCTTGCCTGAAAATATGGGCAATATTTATCATCGCGACCTTTATGATATCGGCCGCGCTGCCCTGGATGGGCGTGTTCACGGCAATCCGTTCGCCCTGCGACGCGACCGTCTTGTTCCCTGACAAAATCTCCGGGATGGGCCGCTTCCTGCCGAATATAGTCGTCGCGTAGCCTTTCTCCCGCACTTCCACCAGCGTGTTTTCTATGAACTTCTTCACCCCGATATGCCGTGAGAAGTAAGCGTCTATGTACTTCTGGGCCTCCCTCGGGTGCACCCCTATCTGGCCGGAGAGCCCGAACGCCGAAAGCCCGTAGATAATCCCGAAGTTTATCGCCTTTGCGCTCCTGCGCATGTCCTGCGTCACGCGGTCGGGCGGCAGGCCGAATATCTCTGCAGCGGTCCGGGTGTGGATGTCCTCGTCGTTTTTGAATGACTCTATGAACGACTCGTCACGGGCAAGGTGCGCCATTATCCGAAGCTCTATCTGGGAGTAATCCGCGGAGACGATGAGGTTCCCCCTCTCGGCCGCGAACGCCTTCCTTATCCGCCTGCCTATCTCGCCCCGGATGGGGATGTTCTGGAGGTTCGGCTCGGAGGAACTGAGCCTGCCCGTCGCCGTCACGGCCTGGTTGAGGGTCGTATGCACCCTTCCGGTGCGCGGGTTCACCAGACGCTGGAGCGCGTCCACATAGGTCGATTTCAGCTTGAAAAGCTCGCGGTAATTGAGTATCTCGGCCGGAAGCTCGTGGCTCGCGGCAAGGGTTGTCAGCACCTCTTCGTCGGTCGAGTACCCGCTCTTGGTCTTCTTCACCGGCGGGAGGTTCAGCTTCTCGAACAGCACCGAGGCAAGCTGTTTCGGCGAATTGATGTTGAACTCCTCGCCCGCAAGCATAAATATCCGGCTGACGATGCCTTCGAGCGTTATCTCAAGCTCCTTGCCCATCCCGGCGAGGTATTCCCCGTCCACGAAGAACCCGTTGGCCTCGATATCGGCCAGGACGAATATCAGCGGCAGTTCAATCTCGGTGAATAGCCCGAGAAGCTCCTCCTGCCGAAGCCTCTCGGTCAGCAGGCCGGAGAGCTGCCAGCTTATCCATGCGTTCTCGGCGGAATACCTCGTCGCGGTCTCGATATCGAGCAGGGTAAAGCCGACCTGCTTCTGGCCGGTCCCGACCGCCTCGCCCATCGTCATCTTTTTGTGCGACAGGTGCTCGAGCGCGACATTCTCGATGTTGTGGTTTGTCCGTCCGGGGTTCAGCAGGTAGGAGCCGACCATCGTATCGAAGCTCACTCCGGCCAGTTTTATCCCCGCGCCCGCAAGCGTAATAATATCGGTCTTTATGTTATGGCCGTACTTCTTTATGCCGCTATCCTCAAGCAGCGGCCCAAGCAGTCCGAGCGCGGTCCTGGCGTCGAGCTGGCCTTCCGCTTGCAGCGGGAAAAGCCCACCGCCCGCTATCTCGTGGCCGAACGGGACATAATACGACTTGTCCGCGTCGATGCAGAGGCCTATGCCGACCGGCTCGCCCCACATCGGGAGCGGGTTCGAAGCCTCGGTATCAATCGCGACCGCCCCGGCCTTGCGAATCTCGGCGACCAGCTTCTTCAGGGCCGCCTCCGTGCGGACGGTTATGAACTCGCATTCGTGCTTCTCTTCGTGCGATACATATTTTAAAAGCGCGGTAAACTCCAGCTCCTTGAACAGATCTATTAGCTCCCGGCTGTGCTGCTCCCTGCGGAGCAGGCTCTCCATCTCGACCGGCTCCGGCAGGAAGTCCATCAACTGCACGAGTTTCTTCGACAGGCGCGCTTCTTCCGCATGGGCTGTCAGGCTTTCGCGGAGCTTCGGCTTTGCTATCTTCTCCGCGTTCGCAAGGACCTCTTCGACCGAGCCGTACTCGGTAATCAGCTGGACCGCGGTCTTTGGCCCTATACCCGGTACGCCGGGGATGTTGTCCGATGTGTCGCCGGTCAACCCCAGCAGGTCGGGTATCTTCTCGGGCGGCACGCCGAACTTCTCTATGCACTGCTCCCGCCCGTACATCTCGTCCTTCATTGTATCGTAAATCTTGATGTTGCCGTCGATAAGCTGGAAGAGGTCCTTGTCGCCCGAGACTATCGTGACATCGAAGCCCTCCTTCGAGGCCTTGCGGGAGAGCGCGGCGATGACATCGTCGGCCTCCATTTTATCGATGACCAGCACCGGGATGTTGAACGCCGCGACAACTTTCTGGATATACGGTATCTGCGGGATAAGCGCTTCCGGCATCATCGGGCGGGTGGCCTTGTATTCCTCGTACATCGTGTGGCGGGTCGTCGGGCCTTTCGGGTCGAAGCAGACCGCGAGATAGTCCGGCTTCTTTTCGCCCACAACCTTCATCAGCATGGCGGTAAAACCGTGGACGGCGTTGGTCGGAAAGCCCTTCGAGGTCGAGAGGTTCCGTATCGCGAAGAAAGCGCGGTAGATGTATGAGTGACCGTCTATCAGGTAAAGCGTTTTCTTGTCGGACATTTTTCCCTTCTTGTTTATCCTTCTTGTCGGCAGGACATGCGCCAGCGGCAGGATGTTGTCAAAGCGAAATCTCCTGAGGGCGCGAAGATTCGGGAGTTTGCCCGAAGGCAGGCGTAGTGGCCTGCGGGCTTACTCACGAACGAGCGAACGAATCG
>DASXVI010000311.1:0-3670 GCA_036504315.1 Nitrospirota bacterium | reverse complement strand
TATGATGACAACGTTTTTGTCCGTCAGAGCAACAAGGTAGACGACTGGTATTTTATAACCACCCCGGCCCTTCTGATTAACCTGCCGCAGAGGAAGAACCTCTTTGAACTGGAATACCATAGCGATATTTACAATTATATGGATACCGGCAAGGAAAACAATGTAGTCGACCAGTTCCTGCGCGGCAGCGCGGCCTTCAATTTTCCAGGCGGCCTGTCGCTGATTGTCAGCGATAACGGCGGGCATACCCACGAGGCGAGGAGCGAATCCAACATTGCCGTTACCGGTACAAGAAGACTGAGCAAATATTACGAGAATATACTGAACGCGGAATTGTCCTACAAGATATCGGACAGGTTCAAGGCCGCCGTCGCATATGACAACGAATATTACAATTTCACGAGCGAGAACAGCGATTTCAGGGACCGGCTGGAGAACGGCGTCAGCGGCTCGGTATACTATAAGTTTCTCCCAAAAACCTCTGCTTTCGTACAGGGCGTTTACAAGAATGTGTATCACAATAACGGCGGCGCGGTCGGGGCTCAGTTAAACAGCGACGAGTACTGGACGAGCGTTGGCCTTACCTGGGACGCGACGGCCAAGCTATCCGGCAGCGTCAAGGGCGGCTACCAGTGGAAGCTGTTCCAGAACAAGGATAAAAATAATTTCAAGAGCGGGATTTACCAGGTCGGTCTTGATTACAAGATGACCGGCAAGACGACCTTCAGGCTCACCGGCACGAGGCAGGCCCTTGAAACCGACGACCCGAACGCCAACTTCAGCACCACGACGAACGGCAGGCTCGATGTCCTTTACAGCCCGATAACCAACTGGACGGTAAACCCCTACGGTTCTTTCGCCAACAACAGGTATTCGAGCGATGTGAATGCCGGCGGCGACATCGCCAGGAGAAACGACAACCTTATGTATACCGGGTTTGAGGTCAAGTACGCGCCGAAGAAGTGGTGGGAGGCGGGTGTGGGCTACAAGCATACCGTCAGGTCTTCGAACTTAACCTTCTACGACTACACCGACAACCTGGCATACCTCTCTATCAGGGGCTTCATCTAAACCGCTTCAAAATATGGAAAATAAAAGCCCGCCTTCCCGGCGGGTTTTTCTGTGGGTATTAAAGGCTATTTCCGGCGCAGGAACGCGAGTGCCTCGATGTGGCTGGTCTGCGGGAAGAAGTCGATCATGCGGACGGTTTCGGCCTCGTACCTTGCCGACAGCCTGCCCAGGTCTCGGGCCAGAGTGGAAGGGTTGCAGGAGAGGTATGCCAGCTGTTCGGGGTTTAATGCTATTATCTTCTCAACTGCCTGACCGGAAAGGCCGGTGCGCGGCGGGTCGGTCACAAGGATGTCCGGGCGGCCCGCCCGGTCGAGCGCGTCCACATCTGAACGGATGAACTTGCAGTTTGTTATACCGTTGAGCCTGGCGTTGCGCCTGCCGTCCTCGACCGCATGGGGGTTCCCCTCGACCCCTGTCACGGCCTGGGCCTCCTTCGCCAACGGCAGCGAGAAATTGCCTGCGCCGGAGTAGAGGTCGAACACCTTCTTGCCGGAGAGAGGGCGGAGCGCGTCTACCATGGCGGAGACGACCTTCCGGTTCAGCCCCCAGTCGGCCTGGAAGAAGCTGAGCGGGGATACGGTGTATATCAGGCCGGAGAGGTCGAGCGTGATATGGGAAGACCCGAAGAAAACCGGCTTCCGCCCCTCGGCATCGATTACCACACCTGAAATGCCGGTGCCGATAAGCGCCTCGGCGAGCCTCTTCCAGTCTGTCTTGGCCCCGCGCGGGGCCTTCAAGAGCGCAAGCGAGGCCTCTCCGTGCGAAAGGTGGAACTCGGAGAGGGGCGCATGGCTGATTAAAGGCCGTGCGTTCGCGAGGGCCGTATTTACTTCGTCGGCCATAAGCGGGCAGGCGTCGATGTCTATGACCTCGTGCGAGCGCTCCCTGTAAAACCCTATCCTGTCTTTATCCACCTTGAACTGGGCGCGGTAGCGGTAGTTCCATTCACGGTCGGTCAATGAACCGGAGAGCGGGATTTCAAGCCTGGCAATCCTGCGGAGGTTAGTCGCCAGCACCTCCTCCTTCATCCGCACCTGCTGCGGGTATCTGGCATACTGGACCTGGCAGCCGCCGCAGTTCCCGAAATACTTGCATGGCGGCTCAACCCTGTCAGGGGAGGGCTCGACGACCTTCGTGACGGTCGCGGTGCAGTAGTCCTTCTTCTCTTCATCGATGCGCGCCTGCACCGTCTCGCCGGGTATTGCGCCTTTAACAAACACAGCCTTGCCGTCGAGCCTGCCGAGCGCGAGCCCGCCGTATGCTGGAATTTCAGGTGTTATAGTCAGCTCGTTCATATTGATGCCGGATGGGTTTAAGTTAATTATATGTAATATTCATGAAAATACCTTCCCGCAGGCAGGTATTTTTGCTATTATTATATAACTTGCATAGAAATGGCTACCATAAAATGTGAACCAGCAATTTGAACGGAATACGAGACTTCAGGAGTATCAATTCAAATGAATAAAGAAGAATTCAACCTGCAGGATTATCTGAAGATACTGAAGAAGAGACGCTGGACTATTGCAACGGTGTTCTCCATCGTGTTTTTCGCCATCGCAGCATTTACTTTCCTGGCCACCCCGCAGTACAAGGCCACTGCCCAGATATACATCGACCCAGGCATGAACTCCCAGTTTGCCATACAGCAGGTCCAGTATTCCGACAACACCTCCTACCTCCAGACCCAGATAGGCATATTGAAGAGCGAGTCGATAGCCCGGAAGGTTATTGCCCGGCTGGGACTCGACGCTAAGGCCGAACCGGGCCTGATTGCAGGGTTTCTGGCGATGTTTGTTTCCGAGGACGCAAATTCCGCCCAGAAGAGGAACGACAGGGTAGTAAAGGACTTCCTCGATGACCTGAAGGTTGATTCGATAAGAAACAGCAACCTTGTAAAGGTCAGCTACGAGGACAAGGACCCGGTCCTTGCCGCGAAGGTAGCGAATACCACCGTCCAGATGTTCATCGAGCAGAACCTCGAGATGAAGGTCGCCCCGGCCCGCGAGGCCATGAGCTGGCTGAACGACAAGCTCGGCGATATAAAATCGAAGATGACGGAATCCACGAGCAGCCTCCAGGATTTCAAACGCGACAAAAACCTGATAGTAACCGGAGACAACCAGAGCAATATCTCATTGCAGTCCCTCAGCGACCTGACCGCCAAATCCCTTATGGCCGAATCGAAGAGGATGGCGGCACAGGTAAAGTACGAACAGGTCCAGCGGCTTGGGAAGAGTTCCGACGGCTACATGAGCGTGCCGGAAGTGCTGAACAACGGCATGGTCCAGAACCTGAAGGCCCAGGAGACAGCGACCATCAAAGACATTGCTGACCAGTCCAAGAGATATGGCGACAAACACCCGAAGATGCTCAGGCTTCAAGGCGACCTTCAAACCATCCGCGACCAGATAAAAGACGAAGTGGCCTTGATCGTAAGCTCGATAAAGAACGACTACGATGCCGCGGTCAGCGAGGAGCAGAGCGTCAAGAGGGCCCTTTCAAGACAGAAGTCGGAGGCCATGAGCTACGAGAGGCGCTCGACCGAATATGAGCTGATGAGGAAGGATATCGTCGGCTCCGGCCAGATTTACGACAC
>DASXVI010000310.1:0-5379 GCA_036504315.1 Nitrospirota bacterium | reverse complement strand
CGCATATTGCCGCAGCCGTCAATATCGCACAGGCAAGCCGGTTCACTTGACCACCACGACCCTGTTTGTTCCCTGGTCCGTCACGAGTATCAGGCCCGAAGGGGTTACGGCAATCCCGGCCGGGGTATCAAAAAGCCTTCTTGCGGTTAGGGGCATGACGGGGTTTAAGTTGCGGTCAAGGACAAGGATGCCCTGCGACCCTGCATTGATTACATAAATGTTCCCGACTCCGTCCACGCATATGCCGGACGGCGCGTCGAGCATATACCCGTCCTGCCTGCCTTCGTAAACCGCCATCAGCTTGCCGTCCCGGCCGAATTTGAACAGCTTGTCCAGCGAGTCGTCCGCGACGAGGATATTGTCCTCGATATCGAACGCGACCGCCGACGGAGACTTTAACCCGTCCTGGGCAGAGACCGACCTCGTCAGCCTGCCGTCCCTGTTGTAGATATTGACCCGCCTGTTGCCCTTGTCCGCGACCGCAATCGCGCCCGACCCGTCAACCGCGACGCCTGCAGGTCCGTCGAGTTCGTCCGGCCCTGAACCGCGCCTGCCGAAGACAACCGCCGGCACTCCGGCGTCGAACACCTGCACCCTGCCGAGCGAAGCGTCGGTTATCGCGACGCCCCCGTCCCCGGCGACCGCAATTCCAGCGGGTTTCACCGGGTAGGCTGCCTTATCCAGAGACAGCGGCAGTATGCTTGCGGCATCAGATGAAATGCCCTCAGGAGCAATCTTCAGCCTCTGTACCCTGGAGTTCCCGGAATCTGCGACCAGTACATTGCCCTCGTCGTCAACGGCGATGCCCGAAGGCTTCAGAAACTGGCCCGGCCCGCTTCCTTTTGCGCCGAATGCGTACGCGTATTCGAGCGGCCTCTTTCCCTTCGCGCGGTTAACGAGCTCCATTGCGCCGAGCGACCTCTGCCGGTACAGGCCCGCGGGCGAGCCGTCCCTGACCGCCTGGAAAGCGGATATGGCATCGTCGTTTTTGCCCGCAAGCAGGCAGGCCATCCCGAGCATGTACTTTGCCGGGGCCGCGTATTCCGATGCAGGGTATTTCTCGCCGAAAGCCCGCAGGTCCTCTATTGCCTTGGGGTAGTCCTTCTGTTTAAAAAGACAGGCGGCCGCATAATACCGCGCGTCGTCCACGAGGCTGCTTTCTGGGTAGAAGAACGGTATCCTGAGATATTCCGCCATGGCCTTCTGGTAGTCGCGCTTCGGGTTTGCGGGTTCGAAATAATATCCCGCCACCTCAAACTGCGCGCGGGCCGATGCATCCCCGTCCGGGAACTGTTCGAGCGCCTTCTGAAAATACGCGAGGCCCTCGTCGTAGTCCTTCTGCATCATCTCGTTGCGTCCAAGCCAGAGGAGCGCGTCGTCCGCGTAAACGCTCCTCGGGTAATCCGCAATAAAACCCTGGAACTCTTTCGCCGCGCTGTCGGATGCGCCCCTCCTGAACAGGTCGAGGGCGTATTCAAAACGGGCCTTCTCCTTAGCCTCCCCGTTATCGGCCGCAAGCACCGGAGTGGAGGAGGAAAAGGAAAACAGAAGCAAAAGAACTGCGGCAACCTTCACGGTCCTTTTCATCCAAGGGTCTCCTTGACGAGTAAGCCGCTCTGGGCAAGATGCCCCGGAAGTCCCGATTCGTTTTTCAGCCTTTCATATATCATCCCGGCGATGGCGTACAGGTTCGCCGTGTCTTCCCTGTTATAGCTGACCAGCGTGTCGAGGGCGTCATCCGCGCCCTTCAGGTACGACTGCCACAGGAGCACGGCCTCATACCCCGAGAGCCCGACGACTTCTTCGACGCGGCTTATCCCGAGTTCCTTTTCTATGCTCTTCAGCCCGCCCTTCAGCCCAGCCTTGTGTCCGGCCGGGCAGAGGTCGAGGTGCGGGATGTCGAGGTTCAGCCTCGGGAAGCTCTGCCTGAGGTATGGTATGTCGAAGCCCGCTCCGAAATACGTCACGAGCAGCCCTGCCTGGTCCAGTTCCTCCTGGATCGCGTCTTCCGTCAGGTTCTTCCCGGCAATATACGGCCGGTACTCGCCGTGGGAATAAAAGCCCACCACCGTGACGATGCCCTCACCGGCGCGCCTGCCGTCGGTCTCGATATCGAGGCAAAGGGCGCTATCGGACAGCCTCCCCCATATCCGCCAGCAGCCGCCCGGCCCCAGCAGCCGGATGAAATGGAAGAAGTTCCCGTTGCGCAAAGCGCAGGCGGCATGCCGGACTTCGAGGTCGAGCGCGGCCTTCCTCGCCGGGGAGAAACCCGGTATCCGCTCCCTTTCAAGGAAATCCCGCCATGTAAGGACGCCTATCCTCCAGAGATAAGATTCAATGCGCGGCCCGATGCCGGGAAAAATATGGAATGTGTTTTCTATCATCTGCTCACTCTATGGTTTCTTCCTCGTCCTTTATGCCCTTCATGCCGGCGAATATGTTGCAGGCGACGGCTACCGTAAAACCTACGAGCAGGCCCCGCAGGTCCACAAGCCGCGCGGCGACCAGCGTAAACAGGAGTACGAAAATAATGGCTATCTTGAACATATGGACGAGAAGGGTAAGTATTTTCGGGAGCTGGCCGGGTTTTTCGGTCGGGGATTTGGCGAAGCCCGCGAGGGCCTCGACCAACCTTATGACGGAGTAGGTGTTCGCGATTCCGAGGGCCGCTCCTGCAAGTACGCTCGATGCGCCGAGCACGCCGAACAGCGGGATGCACAGGGCCGCGACCGCAAGCGCGGATGCGCCTCCGTAAATCGTCATACGCTTGAAATGGCTTGCATTACCGGGTAGCAACCTACCTCCGCACGACTTACTCTTTTCCGTCCTCAGGCCCGTCCTCGTCCATCTTCCGTCTGGCGAGCTTAAAAAAATTCCGGAACCCGGCGATTATGCCGCAGACGAGGAACAGCACTGTAAACCATGGGGCCGTCCTGCCGTGGAACAGCTTGTTGTCCACCAGCACGCCCAGGCCCAGCCCGATGAATGTGGCCACAACGAGGTTTATGCCGATCGTCGCCAGGGTATAGATGGATTTCCAAAACTGCGTATCCCTTTTGTCCATGACTCTCCCGTATCCGGCCGGAAACAAAAAAGGCCCCGCCCCGCCTACCGGCGGGAACGGGACCTCCCTTACTTTTTATCTACCGGCAATCTGATTTTACTTCAGAAAGTTCGCCGGGTCAACTGCTCCGTGGCAGCTAGAGCATTTTTTCTGCTTCGTGTCCGCCTTGGTCACCCTCCAGTAGTGCGGCCTGTGGCAGTCGAAGCACTTCAGCCCGCTCTCAAGATGCATGGCGTGCTTGCCGAGCTTCTTGACATTGGCATGGCAAGGCATGCAGTTTTCCTCGACGGTCGGCTTGATGTTCTTGTGCGGGTTGTGGCACTTTTGGCACTCGAACCTCATCGCGCCGTTCTCCGGGAATGTCATGCCAAGCTTGATGGCGGCCGCAACGTCCTGGTCGGACGGGGAGCAGCCCTTCTTGTCCTGCGGGCAGGCCTTCTTTATCGCGGCGCGCTGTTCTTCACTGCCGTGGCAGACAAGGCAGGCGTCGCGGTTCGGCTTCAGGTTGTCCGACCTGTCGTTGTGGCAGGACAGGCACGCGAGGCTCGGCATGCCGTGGACCTCGTTCTTGTCCTTGTGGCAGTTGACGCAGAACTTCGGGTCGGGCGTGAATACATGGAGCTTGTAGCCGTGGCACTTGGTGCACTCTACCTGCGCCATGAAGAAATGCCTGGCGTGAAACGCCGAGTTGGTTATCTTCTTTGCGTCGGGATACCCGAAATGCTCGTCCTTCTCGATGTGGCATTTGCTGCAAAGCCTCGACGGGACTATAATCTTGCCGTGCCTCGCCGGGACTTCCTTCGGGTTGTGGAGCACAAGGTTTACCATCAGCATGACCTGCTCCGGGTAGGAGAGCTGGTGGCAGGCGTGACAGTTCATGCCGGCATGCTCGGACACGTTCCACTTGTCGTAGGACTGCTGCATCAGATGGCAGCCGATGCACATCTTTGGGTTGTTTTCCTTGTAGTCGTAAAGCGCGTAGCCGCCCCAGACGGAAAGCGCGAGAAATACCACTACGCCGACCGCGAACAAAGCCTTCGCCTTAGGGCTCAAACCTTCTTTTAAAGCCTTAAACATGAATTTCTTCCTCCTGCTGCTCTTGCGTTATTTACTACCGATTGGTCCACAAACTTATAAAGACTTTATCCGCCCAGCGTCTTCAGTACGGAAGCCGCGGCCTTGACGGTCTTGGCAATGTCCGCGTCAGAATGGGCGAGCGACATGAAGCCTGCCTCGAACTGCGACGGGGCAAGGTTGACCCCCGCGTCGAGCATGCCCCTGAAATACTTTGAGAAGGCCGCCGTGTCCGAGGTCTTGGCCCCGGCGTAGTCGGTCACCTTCTGGTCCGTAAAGAACACGGTGAACATCGAGCCAACCCTGTTGAAGCTCGCCTTCACGCCCGCCTTCTTAAATTCCGCCTCCAGCCCTTCGCAGAGCGTCCTGCTGGCAAGCTCAAGCCTCTTGTATGTGCCGGGCTTCTTGAGCAGCTTCAGCGTCTCTATGCCGGCCGTCATGGCGAGCGGGTTGCCGGACAGCGTGCCCGCCTGATAGACTGGGCCGACCGGGGAAATCTTCTCCATTATATCCCTGCGTCCGCCGTAGGCGCCGACAGGAAGCCCGCCGCCTATGACCTTGCCGAGGCAGGTGAGGTCGGGCTTTATCTTGTATAAAGACTGCGCGCCGCCGTAGGCAACGCGGAAGCCGGTCATGACCTCGTCGAGTATCAGGAGCGTGCCGAACTTGTCGCAGACCTCCCGGAGGCCCGGAAGGAAGTCTTCGTTCGGCGGGACGCAGCCCATGTTGCCCGCGACCGGCTCCACGATGATGCAGGCTATGTTCTTGCCGTCCTTCTCCATAATGGCTTTGACGGCCTTTAGGTCGTTGTACGGGCAAGTGATGGTCTTTTCGGCAAGGCAGGCCGGCACGCCCGGGGAGTCCGGCACGCCGAATGTGGCGGCGCCGCTCCCGGCCTTGACCAGCAGGCTGTCGGCATGGCCGTGGTAGCCGCCGTCGAACTTCATAATCTTTTCGCGGCCCGTGAAGCCCCTCGCAAGCCTTATGGCCGACATCGTGGCCTCCGTGCCGGAGCTGACCATCCTGACCATCTCGATGGACGGGACGGCGTCTATTACCATTTTGGCGAGGGTTATCTCAAGCTCGGTCGGCGCGCCGAACGATGCGCCGTTCGCGGCCGCGGCCTTGACGGCCTTGACTACATCGGGGTGCGCATGGCCGAGGATTGCAGGGCCCCATGACAGGACATAATCTATATATACGTTGCCGTCCGCGTCGTAGACCTTCGAGCCCTTCGCCTT
>DASXVI010000309.1:0-1686 GCA_036504315.1 Nitrospirota bacterium | reverse complement strand
GCAAGCTGCCGGACTCAACCAAAGTATATCCGGGCCACGGCGGCGAGACGACGATTGGATACGAAAAGAAGAACAACCCGTTCTTCTAAAGTTTTATTACCATCCCGTCTTTCGCTACTTTGAAGTTCTTTCTCTTGAGCGATTTGATGTCGCGCTCGACTTCTTTTTTATACTGGCTCTTTATATGATAGGCATAAACCGGGCCTTCATAACCGCCGAGCTTTTCTATTTCGCCGAGCATCTTCTTCGGAGTCAGATGCCTGGTCCTCTCGGCTGTCGCGGCCATCGCATCGGGGAATGAACACTCGATAAATACCGCCTTGATTTCTTTGCCCAGCTTTGCGGCGGCCTTCCAGAGCGCCTCCGTCTCCTTCGTGTCCCCGCTGTAAACCAGCACAGACTCGCCGTCCGTGATTATGAAACCGGTCGTCGGTATCGCATGACACACCGCTATCGGACGCACCGTAAGCCCGCCCACTTGCGCCTCGCGGTTAAGCGCGAGCTTCCTGTATTTGATACCGGGGTCCTTCGCGGAAGGGATTTTCGAGAAGTCCGGCCAGACTGTGCCGTTCAAAATATTACCCCTTAATGTCTCGATAACCTGAGCGGCTGCGGCAATATTAACCGGCGGCTTGCCGTTGCCCAGAATATTGTCGATGAGAAACGGTATGCCGCGGATATGGTCCAGGTGGGCGTGCGAAAGTATTATGTCGGTAATGAGGGACTGCTCTTTGGCGTTCAGCACGCTTGAAGCCGTGCCTGCGTCGAGCAGGACGCGGTCGTTGATAAGAAAACCGGTAAGGTTGCAGCCGGGCATTTCCGAACCGCATGCCCCAAGGACCCGAATTTTCATTGTTCCCCCAATTATCTATACTACTTCTTTGCCGAGAGCACGCCCGCCTTTAGGCCCCTGACGAACTCCCCTACCTTTGCGGCCGCTTCGCCGGGGTCCTTCTCCATTATCGAGACGATTGCGCTGCCTACGATGACACCGTCGCCAAGCGCCGCAACCTGCGCGGCCTGCTCCGGCGTGGATATTCCGAACCCGACGCTTATCGGCAGCTTCGTCTTCTTCCGTATCTTTGCAATCGACGCCTTGATGCCGGCAGCATCGAGCTTTGCCCGCTCGCCCGTCACGCCCGTGAGCGACACATAGTAGATGAAGCCGGTTGACGACTGGCTCACGAGCTTTATCCTGTCCGCATCAGAAGTCGGGGCAAGCAGGAATATCGTATCGAGCCCGTTTATCTCGGCCTCTTCAATTAGCTCGTCGGCCTCGTCCGGCGGGAGGTCCGGTATGATAACGCCGTCAACGCCCGCAGCAGCCGCATCCCGCGCAAACTTCGTCTCGCCGTACTTGAACACGAGGTTGTAGTACAGCATCAGGATTATCGGCACCTGGCTGACCGTGCGCACGCGCTTTACCGCCGCGAATATTCCTTTCAGGTTCGTCTTCGAGGCAAGGCCTCGGATGGCAGCACGCTGGATGGTCGCGCCGTCCGCCAGCGGGTCGGAGAAGGGCACACCCAGCTCGATCAGGTCCGCGCCCGAGTTAGCCAGTGCCTCGATTACCGATAGAGAGGCTTCGGCAGTCGGGTACCCCAGGGTGAAATAAGGCATCAGCGCGGCGCGATGCTGCGCGCGCAGGCTGGTAAAGGTTTCGGCAATATGCTGCAGGCCGTCCAT
>DASXVI010000308.1:0-2780 GCA_036504315.1 Nitrospirota bacterium | reverse complement strand
AACGGTTGGAGGATTCGAGCATGCCGGTAAGGGCGTCGGCCGCGCCGTAGGCAAGCTGAGCGCCTTCGATTACGCGCTCCCGGCCAAGCCTCATGGAATCCACAGCAACCTCGGCCTCTTTCTGGACGGCGGTTATCAGCTTTACTATCTCGCCGGTCGATGAAGAAGTCCGCTCGGCAAGCTCTTTGATTTCGTTTGCGACGACCGCGAAGCCTTTGCCGTGTTCTCCGGCCTGAGCAGCGAGTATGGCGGCGTTCAGTGCAAGCAGAGAGGTCTGGTTCGTGACCTCGTCGATAACCTTGACTATGCGGCCGACTTCCTTGGACTTAGTGCCGAGCCTTTCGATAACGCCTGACGCTTCGTCAACCGTCTCACGGATCCTCTCCATCCCTTCGATAGTACGCGCCATCGCCTCGTTGCCAAGGCTTGCAGCCTCTTCGGAGACCTTTTGCGAGAGCGATGCCGACTCTTTCGCCTTCTCCTCGACTCCCTTGATGGAAATCTCGATTTTATTAATCGCACCCGCGGTCTGCGAGGCAAGGTCCGCAAGGACGCTTACATTTTCCGCGACTTCTTTGATCGAGAGGGACATCTCCGTAATCGATGAGGTTGCATCCTCAACATGGCCCGAGAGGTCTATCGTGCTGTCGGCAACCACATCCACCTGGGCGGCCATCTCGGTCACCGTCGCCGAGCTGTCGGCGGCGTTAATGTTCAGGCTGTCGACGCTCCCCGCGACGTCCGTCATCGACTGGTTCATCCGGCCGATAGACCTGAAATTCTCGTTGGTCGCAATGGCCTGGTCGTGGGCGGAGGACATGAAGTCACGGGATTTTGACCCGATCTTTTCGGTAAGCGTGAGCAGATGGAACGCCGAATCCTGCGCCCCGGCCACAAGGCCGCGCAGGGTATCGAGGAAGGAGTTGAGCAGCGCGGCCGTCTCGCCGATTTCATCCCTGGTGGTTATCTCGAGCCTCTGGGTGAGGTCGCCGCCGCCAGCCGACATGCCCTTGAGGATAAGGTTCATCCTGGAGAGAGGCACGAGTATCATATTATTAAAAGCATAGATCATGACAAAGAGAGTGCCGAGCGCGAGGAAGGCCGTAACAGGGACCAGCCATATAAAGTGTTTTTCCATCGGCTGCTTCAGCTCGTCGCGCATCACGCCTACCGTCACGGTCCCGTTTGCCAGGCCGCCTGCGTTGATGCGCTCCTCGGTGAAATTGATGCCGGCGATATCTTTTACGCCCGCCTCTTTAATGGTTGCCTTGCTGGAGTCCTGTATCTTTATGTAGGCGATGTCGCGGTTTTCGGTGAGGAGGTTGGCAAGCTGGCTCTCTATCTGCGTGTAGTCGGTCGTCGGGCTCATCGAGATGCCCATCGCCACAGCCCTTGCGATCCTGCCGGAGTCCCGGACTACCTCGCCGTCCATGAGCGACTGGTATCTGAAATTGTTCAGGTAGATGCCGAGGGATGCCCACAGGACGGCGAAAATGAATACCAAAAGCCCGAATTTGTATTTTAGCCCTTTTAGCATTTCAGACGTCCCTCTCGTTGTTGCCTGGTCCTTGATTTATTTAATCCTTACGGAGCCTAAATCTACGCCTTCCATCCCGAGCTTCCTGATATCGGCGGGACGGAACGCGCCTTTTTCCGTTATTATCGCGGATATGTACTTTGCCGGGGTTACATCGAACGCCGGGTTTCTTACTTTTACACCCTCCGGAGCGATCCGGACCTTGCCGAAGACTTCCGTTATTTCGCGTCCGTCGCGCTCCTCGATGGGGATCAGGTCGCCGGTAGCCATCGAGAGGTCTATGGTGGAGGTCGGCGCCGCCACATAAAACGGGATGCCGTGCTCTTTACAGAGGACGGCGACGGTATAGGTGCCTATCTTGTTGGCCACATCGGCGTTTCTGACCGTCCTGTCGGTCCCGACTATGGCAAGGTCTATCTCGCCCTTCTTCATGAACCAGCCGGCCATGCTGTCGGTGATGAGGGTAACGTCTATGCCGTCCTGCATAAGTTCGAACGCAGTCAGCCTCGCGCCCTGGAGCACCGGGCGGGTCTCGTCCGCGAATACCTTGACTTTCTTGCCCTGCTCTATAGCCACCCGTATCGGGGCCGTGGCAGTACCGTACCCGCCGGTCGCGAGAGAGCCCGCGTTGCAGTGGGTCAGGACGGTATCGCCGTCTTTTATAAACTGCGCCCCGTACTCGCCTATAGCGCGGTTAACGGCAATATCCTCGTGGAGGACGCGGACGGCCTCCTCTATCAGCCTTGCTTTTATGCCGTCAACGCCGGCCTCCCTGTTTTCCAGCGCAAACCGCTTCATGCGGTCGATAGCCCAGAACAGGTTGACGGCAGTAGGCCTCTGCGCGGCGAGGTGGTCGCAGGCCGGGACAAGTTTTCCAAAGAAGCCGTCGAAATCCGACGCCTCTATTTCCTGGGCGGCCAGCGCGATACCCATCGCGGCTGCGATGCCGATGGCTGGAGCGCCCCTGATCCAAAGCTCTTTTATACCCTTTGCTACAAGCCTGTAATCGCTGGATTCTATATATTCAATATCGGTGGGCAGTTTGCTCTGGTCGAGAAAGCGTACCTTTCCACCCTTCCACTCAATAGTCGTCAGCATCCGTTATTTTCCTTTTATTACAAGATTATACACATTCCTGTGGATTTTAACCCTTGTCGGCTTTTTTGTCAATGGAAAACAGGGCTTAAGCCTGCCATATGAGACATTGTCACGGATGGGCATGCGCAAGCCTGATTTACTCTGC
>DASXVI010000307.1:0-3345 GCA_036504315.1 Nitrospirota bacterium | reverse complement strand
ATATTCTTGAAATCCACCGGAGTCCCGAACGCGAGGTTCGCGAGGACCGCGAGCTTGTGCGCGGTGTCTATGCCCTCGATGTCGAAGGTCGGGTCGGCCTCGGCATATCCGAGCGCCTGGGCCTCTTTCAGGACCTCGCCGAACTCCCTGCCTTCGTCGGTCATCTTGGTAAGGATGAAGTTGGAGGTGCCGTTTATTATGCCGTAGACCGACTGGATGTCGTTTGCGGCAAGGCCGTGGCGCAGCGCACCGATGAGGGGGATGCCGCCGCCGACGGACGCCTCGAACGCTATCGGCGCGCCATACTTGAACGAGGCCTCGTATATCTCCTCGCCGTGCATCGCGAGCAGGGCCTTGTTCGCCGTGACGACAGGCTTGCCCGCCTTCAGCGCTTCGAGTATGAAGGCCTTCGCCGGGTTGTACCCGCCGATAAGCTCGATGACGACATCGACATCCGGGTCGTTTATCACCTCGCGCGCGTCCTTCGTGTAGACGGACTTGCCGAGCTTCAGGGCCTTCGCCCTGTTCTCGTCCAGGTCAGCCGCACGCTTTAAAACTACCGGGACGCCGAGCCTTCTGGCGATTACATCCTTGTTGTCGCGCAGCAGGTTCACCACCCCGCCGCCGACAGTCCCAAGACCTATAAGTCCGACATTGATTTTGGATTTCATAGATTGTCCGTTTGGGTTGCTGTATAAAATGCCGTCATCCCGCGGTATCGTCATTCCCGCGAAGGCGGGAATCCAGCGGCTTTTTACTGTCGTCCCGAGCCTTGCCGAGGGACCCACAGTTGACTTTTTTGATAAAGTCAAAAGTAGATTCCTCGGCTACGCTCGGAATGACCTATTTCATGGGCGGACGCATGGGTCTGGCCCTTTTAAATATTATTCGCCAAGCGCCTTCTGGACGCCCTTTATCGCCTGCCTCGTGCGGTGCTCGTTCTCAATCAACGCAAACCGCACCCAGCCCTCGCCGTACTCGCCGAAGCCTATGCCGGGAGATACCGCGACATGCGCCTTCTCGATGAGCATCTTCGAGAAATCCAGCGAGGTCATGTGGCGGAACTTCTGCGGTATCTGCGCCCAGACGAACATCGTGGCCTTGGGCTTCGCCATCTCCCAGCCGACCTTGTTTAAGCCCTCCACCAGGCAGTCGCGCCTCTGGCGGTATACCTCGCATATCTCAGCCACGCATTCCTGCGGGCCGTTCAGCGCGATGATGGAAGCAATCTGTATCGGCTGGAACATACCGTAATCGAGGTAGCTCTTTATCTTCTGGAGCGCGCCGACTATCTCGCGGTTGCCGACGCAGAAGCCCACGCGCCAGCCCGGCATATTATAGCTTTTGGAGAGCGAGTAGAACTCGACGCCGATGTCCTTCGCGCCCGGCACCTGCATGAAGCTCGGGGCCTTGTAGCCGTCGAACACGAGGTCGGCATATGCCAGGTCGTGGACGACCATGACCTTATGCTCCTTCGCGAAGGCCACAATCTTCTCGAAGAATGAGAGGTCTACCACGGCGGTAGTCGGGTTGTTCGGGAACGATATAATCAGCATCTTCGGGGCGGGCCAAGTCTGCTTGAAGGCGGCGGTCATGTCCTCGAAGAAATCGCTATCCGCGCGAAGCGGGATATGCCTCACCTCGCCGCCCGCAATGACTACGGAATACGGATGTATCGGGTATGAAGGCGACGGGGACAGTACGACATCGCCCGGCTCTATCGTGGCGAGCGCAAGGTGGGATAGCCCCTCCTTCGCGCCCATCGTGGCTATTGCCTCGCATTCCGGGTCGAGGTCTACATCGTACCTGCGCTTGTACCAGTCCGTAATTGCGGAGCGGAGCTTGGGTATGCCGCGGCTTGCGGAATAGCGGTGGTTCTTCGGGTTGTAGACAGACTCCACGAGCTTGTCCACGATATGCTGGGGCGTGCCCATGTCTGGGTTGCCCATGCCGAAATCTATTATATCCTCGCCGCGCCTTCTCGCCTCCATCTTCATCTGGTTGACGATTGCGAAGACATAGGGCGGGAGTCTCTTTATCCTCGGGAACTCAAACATTTCTCCTCCAATTATTCTTTAACCTCTATTGATGCCGTTATTGTCACGCCTTAGCCAGTGATGCCGGCGAATACCTCTTCGGCGTTGTATGAACTCCTGACAAAAGGCGCGGACGCGACGGACGCAAACCCCATCGCAAGCCCCTTCTCCCTATAACTGTCGAATACCTCGGGCCGCACATACTCCACGACTTCGAGGTTCTCTTTCATCGGCCTTAGGTACTGGCCTATCGTGAGGAGGCTGCATCCCACGGCCCTGAGGTCGTGCATTACAGACACGACCTCTTCCACCTCCTCGCCCAGCCCGGCCATCAGGCCGGATTTGGTGTGTATAATTCCACTGGACATATCGCGCACCTTGCGCAGAACATCCAGCGACCTCTCGTAGACGGCCTGCGGGCGTACCTTCCGGTACAGCCTCGGCACGGTTTCGAGGTTGTGGTTAAATATATGCGGCCCGGCCTCGACTACCGTCCTGATAGAATCTTCCGAGCCTTTGAAGTCCGGCGTCAGCACTTCTATTACGAGCTTTGGGAACTCGGCCCTCAGCTGGCTGACGACTGCGGCGAACTGGCCCGCGCCCCCGTCGGCGAGGTCGTCCCTCGTAACGGAGGTTATTACCGCGTGCTTTAGGCCCAACTGCCTGACGGCCTCCGCGATATGCTTTGGCTCCTGCGGGTCTACGGGGGCGGTCTTGCCCTTGCCTACCGCGCAGAATCCGCATCGGCGGGTGCAGGTATCGCCCAGTATCATGAATGTCGCGGTCGGCTTCTTGAAGCATTCGCCTATGTTCGGGCAGCGCGCGGACTCGCAGACCGTGTGCAGGTTCAGGCCGCGCAGAGACGACTTTACCTTCGCCAGGTCCGACAGGTTATACTTCTTCCGCGCCCACTGCGGTATGCGTTCATCCATTTGCGCGGGACATCCTTTATTTGAAGCTTATCTTGTTGAAAAAACTATATTTAATCATCGTAGACGCTCTTTGTCAACGAAAAAACCCGCTGGATGAGGCCGGATAGACCAAATGTGATGAAATGCACCAACCAAAGATTATTGACTTTAATATGAGAAATGGTAGGATGGGTGCCATTAACTAATTTAAAAGGAATAAATTAATGAATTATTTCAGTGACAGGGAAAATGGATTGCGTCCGAGAGTAGAAGAGAGCATTTCACCAACAGTTTGGCGAGGTATTGTAGCAATTGTCGAAAAACTAGTAATATCCGGTGCTTTTGGCTATAAATTTCCATTAACCTGCCCAGATAACAATAGAAATATTATTGGTACT
>DASXVI010000306.1:0-2322 GCA_036504315.1 Nitrospirota bacterium | reverse complement strand
CTGATGGGTCTTGCAAGGCGCGGCGACAAATGCCACAATGAATAAATGAGCATCCCATTCGAAGGAGCAGACGACGGGCGCCTCGTTAACGCTACCCTCTCCGGTGACGACGAGGCGTTCGCCGAGCTGGTCCGCCGGTACAAGCGCAAGGTGATGTCTACCGCCTCGCGGCTGGTCGGTTACGACGAGCTTGACGATGTCTGCCAGGATATATTCATGAAGGTTTACGGCAACCTCGCCGGTTACCGGGCCGATGCGCCTTTCGAGCATTGGCTGATGCGGATAACGGTCCGCTCCTGCTACGATGTCCTGCGGAAGCTGAAACGGGAGCGGCTGAACATCCCGCTCGACGAGATAGACTTCTCGCTCAGCGGCCCGGAGTCCGAAAACTCGGCGCAGGCCTTGCTGGCAAAGGACCTGCTTGGGCGGGCGATGAAGGGGCTCAAACCCGACGAGCGGCTGGTGGTTACGCTTCTGGAGCTTGAGGAGCATACCGTGAAAGAGGTTTCGGAACTTACCGGCTGGAGCGAGGCGAATGTGAAGGTGAGGGCCTTCCGCGCAAGGAAGGCATTGAAGCAAATATTGGGAATATTGGAGTAGAGATGAAAACCGAAGGCAAAGACAAACTGGACATGCTGTTTGCGGCCGCAAGGCGGGCCGGGCCGGAGGCCTCCCCGGAGATATCCAGGGCCGGGCTGGGTTTTGAGACGAAGCTGCTCGCCCGTATCCGCGCCGAACGCGCCCAGCCGCCGTGGTATGCGCCGCTTTACGCAATGTCATGGAGGCTCGTCCCGCTGTTCATGGCGGTAGTCGTGGCCCTCGGGAGCTGGTATTACATGGCCCCGGACCAGTCTTCGGATATGCGGACCGTCCTTGTCGCCGAGTACGATGCATCCATGTACCAAAGCGTACTGATTGGAGAATAAGATGTTTAAAATGACAAAAACTAAGGCGATAGCGGGCGTGATTGCCGTGTTCCTGCTCGGCGCCGCCGCGGGGTCGCTTATCTCGATGCGTTGCTGCCGCCACCATGACTTCAAGGGTGTCCCACCGGCCGAGGCCATAGTCAAGCGGCTCGACAAGAAGCTTTCCCTCGACGATGCCCAGCGGACGCAGATATTGAAGATTGTGACGGATACCCAGTCGCAGATGCAGGAGTTGCGCAAAGAGTCCAAGCCGAAAATGGACGCGATATTTTCCGGCTCCGAGGAGAAGGTCCGCGCGGTTCTCAGGCCCGACCAGCGCGTGAAATACGAAGAAGTAATCGCGAAATGGAAGGAAAGACGCGAGCGGGAAGACCATGACGGGCAGCACGAAGGGCGGTAGGTGTTCCTATGCATTGGCCGGGCGACCATACCCGGTAAACATATTTTGATTCCGGTTGGCGGTTTTAACCGCCGGGAAGCCTGGGGCGCAAACTCCCTTTCCCCCTTCCGCTTCAGGCTTCCCTTGTTTGTACCCCCACCCTGCCCTCCCCCGCAAGTGGGGAGGGTTAAAGGTGAGAGAGCATTTATTCTTCCTGTCATTCTGAGCTTGCCTAAGAATCCGCCTTCTCCGCCAGATAAAATTAGCCCGCTCCATTAAATTGGGGCGGGTTTTTTATTTTATCAGCCATCAGGCCCGCCCACCCCGTTTCTGAATTTGGTATAATATTAGTGTTGGATAGTAGTTAGGAGGGGTAGGAGGTTGTTATGGAGAAGAGCGGACTTCAGATAATGGAGGCTGTGGCGGCCGACCCGAAGCACTATACCGTCGAGCTTGAAAACGACAGGGTGCGGGTAATCCGGGTGCGGTTGGGGCCGAGGGAGAAATCCCCGATGCACAGCCACGGAGACGGTGTTGCGGTATTCTTGACCAACCAGCGGGCGAGGTTTACTTTCCCGGACGGCCATTCGGAGGAGATGACAGCCAATGCAGGCGAGGCGAAATGGATGCCGGCCTTCACCCACGAGCCTGAGAACCTGACCGATGAACCGTTTGAACTGATGCTGATCGAGATAAAGAAGTGAACAGCGAATGAAAGCCCGCTCCTGAACTCCCAACCTGCCTTCCCCCGCAAGAGGGAGGGTTAAAGGTGAGGGGCCATACGGGGGCGGGTTTTTTTGTCATTCTGAGCTTGCCGAAGAATCCGCCTTCATTTTTCCTTCTAAAGTTCCCTCCTCTCCCGTCCGAAAGTGGATATTACAGGACTATGATTTTATGCTGGAATGCATAGAAGCGCAGGGCAAGGATGCTGACACATAAGATGCGTTTTGGAAAGGGACATTATGTCAATCAGTATTGGCAGTTCAGCGATGACGGGTATCTCGACGGATTATGCTA
>DASXVI010000305.1:0-6530 GCA_036504315.1 Nitrospirota bacterium | reverse complement strand
GCATTTGTGAGGACGGCGAACCTTGCGACGAAAGCGGGAGTGGAGGGCGAGAAGTTCAAGATACACGCGCCGCTGATGAAGCTCGGCAAGGCCAATATTATAAAGCTTGGCAGAAAGCTCGGAGTAGATTATTCCATCACGCACTCCTGCTACGACCCGGCCCCGGACGGGACGCCGTGTGGATTGTGCGACAGCTGTATACTGCGGGACAAAGGCTTCAGGGAGGCGGGGAAAGCATAATGCAATCCGAGAAAGTACGCTGGGCAAAACTGTCTGTGGTTTCCAATTCCATCCTGACAATCCTGAAGATAATCGTCGGGATGATGACCGGCTCGGTCAGTATAGTCGCCGAGGGCGCGCATTCGGCGGTTGACCTCATCGCATCCGTTATAACATTCGTCTCGGTCAAGGTCGCGGGCAGGAAGGCCGACGAGCGGCACCACTACGGCCACGGCAAGGTGGAAAACCTCGCCGGTGCGATAGAGGGCGTGCTGATATTCTTCGCGGCGGGCTACATAATCTTTGAGGCGCTCCCGAAGCTGAGACACAACGAAGGCCCGGAACAGCTCGGCTGGGGCGTAGGTGTTATGGCGCTGTCCTCGCTCGTCAACCTCGGCGTATCGCAGAAGCTGTTCTCGGTGGCGAAGAAGACCGACTCGCCGGCGCTTGCGGCCGATGCATGGCATCTGCGCACCGATGTCTACACCTCCGCCGGAGTTTTAGGCGGCCTCGTGCTGATAAAGCTCACCGGGATGCCGATATTCGACCCTGTGCTTGCGCTAATCGTCGCCTGCTTCATCATCAAGGCCGCGTGGGATATTACTATGGAGGGCCTGTCGCATATGGTGGACGCGTCGCTCCCCGACGACGAGATGAAAAAGGTGCATGACGCGATAGCCGCGCACGGGCAGGATTTCGTCGAGTTCCACGAGCTTCGGGCGCGCAAATCCGGCTCGCAGAGGTTTATAGACCTCCACCTCGTCGTCCCGCAGGATATGCCGATGCGCATGGCGCACGACATCTGCAACATGATAGAGGGCCAGATAGAGGCGAACCTCCCGAACTCCTCGGTGCTGATACACCCGGAGCCCTGCGAAAAACTCGACTGCAAGATATGCGGCATGGTCGGCGCGACCGGCTGCACGGAAGCCGAAGTAGCCGATTAACCCAAGCGCGGCGGTCGTTCCGTCCCTGTTTTTTACTTTTCTAACAGGTTTTTAAATGGGGCGTAGCGGTTGTGCCGACAAAGGGACGCGATTCTTCGGGGCGTCAGCCGAAGGCTGGCCCTTAATATCGCGGCCCGGCTGGCGGGACGACCGCAAGCCTAGAATGTTTTTGCATTTATTCTTTTGCAGTTTAATTACGAGGTGTTTATGTTCCGTATAGGTACAGGAGAAGTATTGGCAGTCCTGCTCATCGTAGTCTTTGTCCTCGCATCGGGATGGCTGATGCGCAAAATAGAGAGCAAGAAGCGGTAGGCGGCAAAATTGAGGACGGTAAGCATAGCCGGTATTGGTCTTGAGCGCGCCCTGAAGGAGGCCGCCGCCATTATCTGCGCGGGCGGGGTGGCCGCATACCCGACCGAGTCGTTCTATGCCCTGGGCGCGGACGCGACAAACCCGGCCGCCGTCGAAAAAATCTTTGCCCTCAAAGGCCGCGAGGCCGGAAAACCCCTCCCTGTTATTGTCCACGATATCCCGGCAATCTGGAAACTCGCGCCGTGCGTACCGCCAAAGGCGGCCCGTGCGGCCGGACTGCTCCTGCCCGGCCCTGTAACCTTAATCTTTGAGGCCGCAACGGAAATTCCCGATAACCTGACGGCGGGGACGGGGACGATAGCCGTCCGCGTGCCGGACCACGAGGCCGCCGCCGGGCTTGCGAGGGCCGCGGGCGTACCGGTCACGGCCACTTCCGCGAACCTTTCAGGCCTGCCCGGAATAACCGAACCGGCAGAAATATCAAGGATATTCGGCGACAAGATAGACCTGCTGGTAGACGGAGGGGCCACCCCCGGCGAGCCGGTATCGACCCTTCTCGACATGACCGCAGTCCCGCCGAAGATTTTGCGCAGGGGAGCGCTCCCGCGGGAGCGTATCGAAAGCCTGTTAGGCGGGCTTTACGACGCCGCCCCGGGTAAGGTTAACTACTGATGCCTTCGGGCCGTTTTTTATTGACACAAATCCGGCTCAGATGCTAATATTTTGGGGTTTTAAACAAATATCAGTCCAGAGTGGTTCAAATAAACAATAAAAAGAGGTGTAGTCTAAATTGGAAGAGCAGAAAGTAACTCCAAAACAGGTGCAAAAACCGGGGGGCGGGCCTCTTGCGGCCGTCTGGGATTTCTTCGCCTCGGTCAAGCTCACAGTTATCTTGTTGATAGTGCTCGCGCTGGTCTCGGTTATCGGCACGGTAATCGACCAGACGGAGCCCGCAAAGAACCTGCAGATGCTCGCAGGGATGTTCGGCCCGGCCAACGCCCAGGGCGCCCTTGAATTTCTGGTCAAGAGCGGCCTTACTAACATGTACCATTCATGGTGGTTCGTCGGCCTGCTGTCGATGCTTTCGGCGAATATCTTCGTCTGCACCATCGAACGCCTGCCGCGCACCATTGCAATAGTTACGATCAGGCAGGAGCCCCTCACCGACGAGTCGCTGAAGTCCGTCAACATGAAGGACGAAAAGAGGATGAAGGCGGACGCCTCTTCGGTGAAGGAGAAGGCGAAGGCCGCGCTGAAGTCCATGGGCTACAACCCGAAGGAAGCCGAGGTTGACGGCGAAATCCACCTCTACGCGGAAAAGGGCAAACTTACCCGCTGGGGCGTCTATGTCGTGCACGCGAGCATCCTCGTGGTATTCGTCGGCGCGCTGATAGGCTCGTTCTGGGGATACAAGGCGTATGTCCAGATAATGGAAGGCCAGTCGGTCGATGCCGCCCAGCTTACCAACAAGCCGCTGCTCAGGAATCTCGGCGACGAAGTGCCGCTCGGTTTCCAGGTCCGCTGCGACAAGTTCGAGCTTGAGACCTACGCATCCGGCATGCCTTCCGGCTACTACTCCACGCTTACCGTCATCGACGGGGGCAAGGAAGTCGCGCACAAGAGGATACGCGTCAACGACCCGCTCGACCACAAGAGCATCCGGTTCTTCCAGTCTTCTTACGGCCCGGCCCCCGGCAACGCCATCCTTATCCTTGGCATTTCGCCCAAGCAGGGAGGCGAAGAGAAGTTTATAGAGGTAAGGCAGGGCGGTACGGTGCCCCTTGAAGGCACGCCTTATTTCCTCAATGTCGGGCAGGTCTTTGCCAATGTTGTGATGGGCCCCGAGGGCCCAGTCGTCGAGGGCAACGAGTACGAGGGCAGCAGCGGCGCCAATGTCGTGATACTCGACAAGGACAAGAATGTCGTCGAGACCATCGCGGCCCTCCAAAGGTTCCCGAGCCAGGAGCCTAAGTCCGTCCCGTTCAACATCCATATCGGGGACTACAAGGTAGGGCCGGGCGCGAAATACTACACCGGCCTCCAGGTAACCTACGACCCGGGCGTCTGGGTGGTGTGGATAGGCTGCATCCTCATGGTCCTGGGCATCCTGATAGCGTTCTTCACCTCGCACAAGAGGGTCTGGATACGCATAAAGCCCACTGACAAGTCGGCCTCCACGGTCACGATAGCGGGCAGCGTGAACAAGAACAAGTACAGTTTCGAAGCGGATTTCAAGAAGCTCGTAGAAAAGGTCGAGTCTCATTAGGACTGACGGATAATAGTTTTTGGAGGTTTAAATGGCTTTCGACATCAATATCAAGTTTTTTGAGATAGCGACTTTCTCGTATCTGTTCGCGATGGTCTTCTACATCTGTTACCTGGCGTTCAAGAACCAGACGGTAGGCAAGATTGCGAGCGGGATAACCTACTTCGGCCTTCTGGCCCATACGGTATCCATAGGCGTCCGCTGGTGGGAGTCCTACAAGATGGGCGCGGATATCGGCCACATACCCATCAGCAACCTGTTCGAGTCGATGTCGTTCGGCGCGTGGACGATCATCCTGATATACTCGCTCGTCGAAATGAAATACAAGAACCGCACCTTCGGCGCGTTCATCATGCCAGTGGCGTTCCTCGCGATGACCTACATCTTCGTCGCTCCGAACATAAGCAAGGGCATCGAGCCGCTGGTCCCTGCGCTCAAGAGCTACTGGCTGCACATCCATGTCATAACCTCGTTCCTGGGCTATGCCGCGTTTGCCATCTCGTTCGGCGTCAGCCTCATGTACCTGATAGTAAACACTCAGGAAAAGGACCGGGTTTACTTCTTCTGGACCGTCTGCATAGGCCTCGTGGTCGCGGTTTTCGCGGTGCTTATCGCCGATGCCGTCCAGCTTACCCAGTCGGTATTTGCGCAGGGCCAGGGCAAGCATATGATGGAAGGCTCGTTCAGGAGCAGCATCCCGGCGGTAGTCGCCTTGAGCTATGTTTTCCTTGTTGCTATACTTGCAGTCAGCTGGGCCCTTGGGATGAAGATCCGGGATATGCTGGCAGGTTTTGCAAATACTTCCGAACAGCTCGACGAAGTCGCTTACAAGACCATCGCGATAGGCTTCCCGCTGCTCACGGTCGGGATCATCACCGGCGCCGTCTGGGCCAATTCGGCCTGGGGCACATACTGGGGATGGGACCCGAAAGAGACTTGGTCGCTGATCACATGGCTTATTTACGCCGCATATCTCCACGCCCGCCTTACCCGCGGATGGAGAGGCAAGAGGGCCGCGATACTCTCTATCATCGGCTTCCTCGCGGTAATATTTACATTCCTTGGCGTCAACCTCCTGCTGTCCGGCCTGCATTCCTACGGCGCGGCGGGCTAAATGATGCCGGTACTTCCGTCAGACGGTTTTTCATGCGTAATGCTTTTATTCAAGGGGGTGTATCCTGATGCGTAATTCGGCGATAGCTCTTGCATTGCTGGCGGCTTTCATGCTTGCGGCCGTCCCGGCGGCCTTCGCGGACTCTTCCTGCGTCGCGAAGGAATGCCATGCAAAACTGCTCGAAAACAAGTTCGTGCACGGCCCGGTCGGCGCTTATGACTGCACCTCATGCCATACCGAAATCGGCAAGCACAAGTTCAAGATGGCCGCGGAGGGTTCCGAGCTTTGCTACCTCTGCCACGAGAAGAAGAACACGATGGCCCATGTCCACGGGCCGATCGCGTCCGGCGACTGCATAGGCTGCCACAGCCCGCACAGCTCCCCGTACAAGTTCCAGCTTGCGGGCGAGGGCCCGGCGCTCTGTTTCAAGTGCCACGAGGACAACAAGACGAAGAACAAGTTCGTCCACGGTCCGGTTGCCGGCGGCGACTGTGTCGCCTGCCATGACCCGCACCAGTCGGCCAACGAGTTCCAGCTTACGGCGCCCGGCAACGACCTGTGCTATACCTGCCATGTCGACAAGAAGGAAGAGTTCGCGGCAGGCAAGCATATCCACCCGCCGGTCGCGGACCGCTGCACCAACTGCCACAATGCGCACAGTTCGGCCAACAACTATATGCTGACCAAGGCGGTGCCAGACCTCTGCTACGGCTGCCATACCAAGATGCAGGAATACATCAGCAAGGTCAAGTTCGGGCACAAGCCGGTAACTGAGACAGGCTCATGCACCAACTGCCATGCCGCCCATGTCAGCAACGCGGAACCGCTTCTTAAAACCGGCGGTTCGGACCTCTGCCTCGGCTGCCACAACAAGCCGATGGGCGAGCTGTCCAACATAAAGAACTGGCTCGATTCCAACCCGGACAAGCACGGCCCGGTGAGGAACGGCGACTGCACCGGCTGCCACAATACCCACGGTGCCAACTTCCCGAGGATACTCATCGACTATTACCCGCAGGAGTTCTATGCGCCGTACTCGACCGACAAGTACGCGCTCTGCTTCGACTGCCACAACAAGGACATCGCCGTGGACGAGTTCACGACGACGCTGACCGGTTTCCGCAACGGCGACAAGAACCAGCACTTCGTCCATGTCAACAAGAACCCGAAGGGCCGCACCTGCCGCGCCTGCCATGAGGTACACGCCGGCAAGCAGGCCAAGCATGTACGCGAAAAGGTGCCGTTCGGCAAGCTCAGCTACCCGATCAAGTTCACCAAGACCCCGAACGGCGGCGGTTGCGTCGTCGGCTGCCATGTCGAGCGTTTCTACGACAGGGTGAACCCGGTCAAGAACAAATAGGGACAGGGTAAATCGGAAAAGAGAAGGCCGGCAGAAATGCCGGCCTTCTTATATTTATGCGGCCCTGCGGCCCAGGAAATCTTCCTCGGTCATCAGGGTGTCCGCCCTTGTCTTAAGCGCGTACCAGTCGTCCTCGCCAGCCTCGCGGAGTTTCGCCAGCAGGTCGGTCGCCTCCGTGCGCTTCTCCTGCAACTCAAGCATCTTCTGCCTGAAGGCGAGCCGGTGTTCCACCGGAGCCTTCTCGGCCTTCTCGCGCAGACGGTCGGTCTGCTCGTCCCAGAACCTGATGCGGGAGGCAAAAACCTGGATATA
>DASXVI010000304.1:0-2276 GCA_036504315.1 Nitrospirota bacterium | reverse complement strand
AGCCCTATACTGGCCTTCGAACTCCCCCGGATGCCCTCGGCCATCGCCTGGGCCGTCTCTTTCGAGACCGCGCCGTGCTCCCTGAGAGTCCGCTCGTCCACTCCGAGCATCTCTTCCTTGGCGTGGTTCGAGTAGGTAACTGCGCCGCGTTCCATGTAGGACGAGCTTCCGGGCGTGTCCGTCAGCCTTTTTGCGAGGAGCCCGCCGGTGCAGGACTCTGCGGTCGCGACGGTCAGCCCCTTGTCAGTCAGGAGCTTTGCGACTATGTCCTCCATACGGTCCGTCCCGGTGCCGTAGCAGTCCTGCCCGATTTTTTTCAAGACCTCACCCGTTATTTTGTCGAGCAAAGCCCTTGTCGCCTCGGCGGTTTCGGCGTGGACGCGGAACTTTATATCAACCCCTTCGACCGAGTGCCGGTACTCGTTATCCGGCATATCGGGAAGGAGTTCCTTTATCACGGGTTCGGACAGGCCGCAGGTGCGGACGATGCCTGTAAGCTCCCACCGGCGCACCCACTTGCCGCGCGTCAGGAGCTTTTTAAGTTCCTCCGGCAGCGTGCTGCCGAGGCCGTCTTTTATCTCCGGCGTATAAAGGAGAAACTGGTTTTCGTGCTCTATGAAAAAACCAGCCGGGATGCCTTCCGGGCCGTCGAAGCTCCTCGAACCGTAAGGCACGAGCGCCAGCTTTTCGAGCGCGGCGGGAGGGGGCGTCTGCCTGTTTTTGTATGCGGCCTGGAAACGGGAGAGAAGTTCGTCCGAGAGCATCATCCGCCTGCCGAGCACCCGCGCGATGGTTTTTTTCGCGGCGTCTTCGAAACCGGTACTGCGGCCTCCCGAAACCACTATCAGAAAGGACCTCTCAAACGCCCGCCGGAGCGATTCCTCCAGCTCTGCCTCAGTAGCCCGGACGAAGGTTATACTGCCAAGCTGAAGCCCGAGTCCCGACGCGGACCCGGAAAGCCGGTCCCACGAAGCGGTCTGGTCAAGCCCGCCGGACAGGCCGCAGGGAGAATCAAGCCCAACGGCGATGGCTTCAGCCCTCAAATATAGCCGCCTTTCGTAAGGTGGAGGCAGGCGGCAGTCCGCGGATGCGGAAAAGACCTTGCCGGACCTGCATAAAACCTTTTAAAAACTGAGATATCTTATCATCGGGGTATGCCCCTGTCAAGGACAAAGGGGGTAGCTGAAAAGGCAGTTAACTGTTGACACCGGCGTGCCGCAAATGCTAATCTTGTAAGCGTTTTTTATCAGGAAGGGCATAAAGCGGATGTCTTTTGTATACAGGGAAGTCTCAGGCACGGGTTTCTACGAAGTTTCGGGATGGGACGGCGCGCACGGGATATTCACCACCAGAAGGGGCGGGGTTAGTTCCGGGCCGTTCGAATCGCTCAACCTTGGCGGCAGCAGCGGAGACGACCAGTCCGCTGTTACAGGAAACCGGGCGAGGCTGGCCGAGGCAATCGGCCTGCATCCGGGCGGCATCAAGACCGTCAGCCAGGTGCACGGAACGAATGTGTTCGTCCTGCGCGACCCGGAAGCCCCGAGGCCCGAGCAAGGATATGACGCGATAATTACCGATGTCCCAGGAATCGCGGCAGGGGTGCTCACTGCGGACTGCGTGCCGGTGCTGCTTTACGACCCGAATAGGCGCGCGGCAGGCGCGGTGCATGCGGGCTGGAAGGGCACGGTAAACGGCATCGCGGGCAAGGCCGTCAGGGCGATGGGGCTTGAGTTCGGCTGCAGGCCGGAGGATATAAGGGCCTGCATCGGCCCGTCTATAGGCCCGTGCTGCTATGAAGTGGATGCGCGGGTGATGGCCCCCCTCGTAGACCTTTTGGGGGATAAATGGCAGGATTACGCAGTTTCGGCAAGGCCCCTGCACTGGAACCTCGACCTCTGGAGCGTGAACAGGCAGACGCTTGTTATGGCCGGAGTGAGGCCTGAGAACATAGATATATTTTCGATGTGCAGCTCCTGCAACCAGGACAAATTCTTCTCCCACCGCGGAAGCGGCGGGAAGTCCGGTCGGATGATGGGGCTGGTAGTGCTTTAATAAACCAAGGTCCAAGAGAGGTTAACATGACCGAAACCGGACAGCAGGAAAAGGCGCCGGGGTTCTTCGAGAAGCGGCCCTGGGTTGCCATTGCGATACTGGGCGTGTATATTGCCCTGCTCGCGCTCGGGACCGTGGGCGAGGTCTTTAAAATCCAGTGGATACTCGATATCCCGATATTCAAGGGGCCATAGGGGCTTGGGCATAGCCAAAAACTTCAGGCG
>DASXVI010000303.1:0-7230 GCA_036504315.1 Nitrospirota bacterium | reverse complement strand
CCGTAAGGAATGGAAGGTCGATAAGCAACAATACATCTTTTTTGGTCTTCGGGATGTCCTTCAGGCTGGCAATTGTAAGCGGTATGCCGTTGAAGCTCCCTTTTAAGACCTTGCCTTCCAGTTTTACCGTATCCAAGTCCTTGTCGGACATGCCGATCTGCTTAAGAAAAGCCTTGTATGTCTCGGCAGAAAAGCCGTTAAGCGATTCCTTAATTGGCGGGACCCAGACGATGCGGTCTATCATACCGGAAAGATAAGCAACGGTCAGGTAGTTGGAGGCATTGACCGGATAAAGCCTTGGGGCGGGGTAGTCCGGGTCGAGAACCGGCTGCCAGCCGCTTTTGCCCACTTCGGCCATAATGTTCCCGAAGGCATCCTTGTCAATAGGGACGCAGCCGATGCTGGAGCTTATAAGGACGAGCGTTTTGGGCTTTTGCACGGCCTCATTCCAGAACGGCATGACTCCGTGAGGCTGCTCGACGACGACTACCTTCGGCGGCCTGCCTTTTGCATCCGTAGTAGGTATTATGGACGCGCTCTGACCAGCCCAAGCGGTGGCGGCGGTTAGGATTAAAATCGAGACAATGCATATTTTGATAACGGTTCTTTTCAGCATTAGGATACGATAGCATTTTAGTTTTTTAAAGTCAATCGGGTTAGTCTTGGCGCGGCTATTGCATGTTTACAGGTTATTGTGCTAAATTTATAGAGGCATTTTTCTTTTTGTTATTCATTCAAGATGGAGGAAGACAGATGAAGGCCATTTTTAGGAAACTGACAATTGTGGCGGCAATCGCGGCCCTGGCGCTTTCCTGCTCGAATGCCCTTGCGGATGAGCCGGCGGCTCCGAAGATTGAAGTAACTCCTTTGGACTTCGATTTCGGCAAGATACCGGACGATGTAAAGAGCAAGGCTACTTACACTATAAAGAACGCCGGGACAGCCGAACTGGTTATATCCGATGTCCGGCCTACTTGCGGATGCACGGTTGCAAACCTTACCAGCAAGAAACTCGCACCGGGCGAGACCTCGACGCTTGAGGCGGTGTTCGACTCCCATAACCTCGGCGGCCAGGTCCGCAGGTTTATCAACATCTCCAGCAACGACCCCAAGAACGCTACATTCGCGGTCTCGCTCTCGGCGGATATAGTCGCAAAGCCTGCGCCGAATGTCGAACTCTCCGTCTACTCGATTACCAACCTGCTGCTCGGCAAGGGCGGCTCGGCGGACCGCTCGGTAAAGGTCATCAGCTCGGGTCAGGAGGACCTTGCGATATCCGAGATAACCGCTTCGCCCGGAGTTGTTGCAAGGATAGGCGGGGAGACTATCGGCGCCGGCCAGACCCGGAAGGTTGACATAAGGCTGAAATCCAAGGAAGAGGCGTCTTTGGATGTTACGATTGCGCCCAAGGTGGCTGCAGGCAACTTCCAGGAAGTCGTGACTCTGCGTTCGAACTCGAAGAGGCGTCCGGCGGTCACGCTTATACTCCAGGGAGTTGTCCAGTAAACGGTTTTAGCCTGACGGCACTACGAGAGGCGTTGGATTTGGAAGGGATAAAGAGTATCATCGAAGTGGTATGGGGCGGTATCCTCGGGATGGGATGGTATGTCGTCGCGGGTATCGCCCTTTCAGCGCTCATCAAGACCTGGAAGCTCGACAGGAGGTTCTGGGTCATACTCAACAAGGGCGGCGGCTGGGTCGTCGTGCTCGCCGCCGTCGCGGGAATATTCTCGCCGCTCTGTTCGTGCGGCGTCCTGCCTATCGTCGTCACGCTCATCGAGTCGGGCTCCCCGCTTGCCCCTGCGATGGCCCTGCTCATAACGTCGCCCATCGCAGACCCGTCCTCCATAATGGTTAACTATGCCGCGCTCGGGATGGGGCTCACGGTCGTTAAAGTCGCCGGGGCGCTGTTCATGGGCCTGTTCGCGGGCTTCCTCACAAGATGGCTCGTGCAGGTCGGCTGGCTGTCCGACGACGCGTTCTCCGGCCGCCCCAGGCGCGGCTACTGCGACGCCAAGGTAGACCCGGACAACCCGACGGTAGTCCCGATAGACACCTCCCCCGTGGTGGGCAACAAGGTCCCGTTCTTCTTTGCAAGGGCAAAGGATTCGGCGCTTATCATCGGCAAGTTCTTCCTTATCGCGCTCGTAGTCCAGGGCGTAATAGAGACCTATGTCCCGGTAAACTGGGTGTATGCTCTCGGCGCGGGTGACGGGCCGATGGCGATATTTTACGCGACGATGCTGGGCCTGCCCCTGCCCGTGAACGGCCTGTCCGCAGTCCCGGTGGTCAAGGGCCTTATGCATTCCGGGGCGGGCATGGGCATCGGGCCCGCGGCCGCGTTCCTGATGGCCGGCCCGGTCACCTCTATACCTGCAATTATTGCGCTCCTTGGGATGTTCAAGAGGCGCGTCTTTTACATCTACATTTTAGTGGGCTTTGTCGGCTCAATGGTCGTGGGATATGCAGCCCAATTTTTTCTGTCATAAGATTCGTATATCTATTTTTTCCGTTGCGGCCTTCATGCTGCTCGCCTGTGCGGCCTATGCGCATAGCCCGATGAACCGTTTCTGGGGCGAAGTGCCGGTGGACATGACGCTCGCGGGCGATGTGCTGATAGTCAAGCCGCTGATTGTGCCGGAGGATGTCAAGCTCACAATCGAGGCGGGTACTGTCGTGCGGTTCGAGAAGTCCAAAGACGGTGGCAACGGTATAGTGGTAAAGGGAGATCTGGTCGCCGTCGGCGGCGCAGGGAAGGCAATCAGGTTTATCCCAAAGGACGCCCAGGCTGGCAGATGGCGTGGGATTGAATTCATGCCCTCATCGAAGGGCAGGCTTGAGAACTGCGTGCTGGAGAAATCAACAGCAGGTGTTACGGGACAGCTCGGCAAAGTGACAAGGAAGGACATAACCGTAAAATGAGCGGCCGGGGCAGGATACATTTTGTCGGAGGCGGGCCGGGCGACCCTGGTCTTATCGCCGTCAAGGGCCTGGAGCTCCTGAAGGCCGCCGCGCTCGTGCTTGCGCCCGGTTTTTATAAAGACACCTATGCCGAATACCTCGCGGGCAAGGAATACTTCGACCCGTTCGATTTTCATTTTACCGAGGTTACGGGGCGGATAGAGGGATGCCTCGCGGCAGGCGGCGACGCGGTATTGCTCGTCCCCGGAGACCTTGCCATGTTCTCTCCGGTGCAGTCGATAATAGACCGCTTCAAAAGCGACGCGGACTTCGTGCCTGGAATCAGCACGCTCAACGCGGCGGCATCGGTACTTGGCCGCACCTTCGACCTCCCCGGCGTCTCGCACACCACTATCGCGACATCCCCCAAAACGATAACCGGGAGCAGGGAAAGCATCGGGGCCCTTGCGAAGCACGGCGCTACAATGGTGCTTTTCATGAACAACAAGACCGTCGAAGCCCTGTCCGCGGAGCTTCTCGAAGGATATGCCCCGGACACGCCCGTCGCTATAGTATCCAATATCAGCCTGCCGGGCCAAGCGGTCATCATGACAACAATCGGCGGGCTTAAGGACGCCGTAGACCCCGACTGGTTTTTGGACGAGGATGTATTCAAGATAATCGTGGTGGGCGGCATACTCGGCTCAAAAGAGGACCCTTCCTGGTGGGACAGGAGGAAGGACCTCCGCGACGCGCGCCATGCGGCAAAGAGGGCGGGGAAGGGGCCTGCTGATGGCAAAGACTCCTGAGAAGGCCTTTTACGCCGTCAACCCCGCTTCCGTACGCAAACTTGAAGGAGGCGGATATTCCCGAGTGTATTTCGGCGCGGAGTTCTGCCAGTGGCGGCTGCCTTCGCCTTCGGTGATGCTGAAAGTCCTTCGCGCCGCGCATGAGCAGGGGATGGGCTTTACGCTCCTTACCCCTTGGGCAACCGACTCGGGTATCGCCAGAATAAATCTACTTTTAGAATCCCTGTCCGGTGAGGCCGTTAAGGGCATCGAGGTCGTAGTGAACGACTTCGGAGTGCTCGAAGCCTTGCGGAAACACAGGGCCCTGACCCCGGTGCTCGGGCGTCTGTTAGTCAAACAGAAACGGTGCCCCAGAATTCCGGGTATCGTTAAAGGCCTGCCTGACGCCGGACGAGAGTCTTACCTGAAGCCAGGAGTTGAAGACCCTGAAACCGCCGGGTTCCTGAAAAAATACCGGATAAAGAGGATAGAGCTGGACAGCCCCCTGCAGGGTGTCGATGCCGACCTTAAATTGGTCGGCCTGAAAGGCTCGATATACACAACATTTGCGTTCGTCACTACTACCCGCCACTGCCCCGCATCGTTCGACGGCGAAACATGGCAGGCCTTCACCGGCTGCCGGATTAAGGGATGCACAGGGAACATCATCGAGCTGTCAAACCCGGAGCATAAAGAGCCGCTCCTCATGCGCGGCAACACCCAGTTCACGCGCGCGGGCGAGATACCGGCAAACATCTCGGCGATGGGTATCGACCGCATAGTAGTAATGGAAGAGACGCCATGAGGATAATGTCGCCTATCGACAAAGCGGAAGAGGCCGCGGTCCTTGTGCAGGCCGGCGCGGACGAGTTGTACGGCGGTTTTGTGTCACCCGCATGGAGCCGCAGATACTCACTCCTTGGCTCACCCAACCACCGCTACTTCCCGTCGGCGCAGTTCACCACGCTGAAGGATATAAAGCGGGCCGCGAAGGATGCCCACGCATCCGGGGCGAAGTTTTATATCGCGTTCAACTCGCCGTCGTATACGCCTGAACAGAGACAGGATGTGATAACCGATGCAGGCAGGCTGATGGACGCAGGCACCGACGCGTTCATCGTCAGCGACATCGGGCTGCTGCGAAGGTTTGCGGAACAACTGCCGGAGGCTGTTATACATTTAAGCACCCTTGGCGCTGTATATAATTCAGAGTCCGCGAAGTTCTTTGCGGGCCTTGGGGCAAACCGGATAGTGCTGCCGCGCGAGCTTACCGTGGCCGAGATGGCGGGCATCGTCAAGGCAAACCCGGGGCTGGAATTCGACGCGTTCATCCTCATCGGCAAATGCCCCAACTTGGAAGGGTTTTGCTCGTTCACGCACTGCGACCCGGCCCAGCAGTGGCCTTGCGAGAAGAAGTACGAAGCGAGGGCGCTGAGAGACGACGGCAGGGCTGGCGGCATAATCGCGGCCCAGGCCGGTTGGTCGGAAATCAACCGCCGTCAGGCCTGCGGGCTCTGCTCCGTGCCGGGACTTATTGATGCGGGCGTCACCGCGCTGAAGATAGTCGGGCGCGGCGGGCCGACGGAGATGAAGCTGAAGATGGTTTCCGCGCTCAGAGAAGTAGTCGAGCTTTCCCGTAGGACAAGCGCCGAAGAACTGGGCTGCTTTGCGCGCGCGAAGTACGCCGATATGTTCGGACGCGAATGTTCCCCGTTTGTCTGCTACTACCCTGCCGATAACAGCCGCTAAGCCGCTTGCCTTACCGTTTTGATATTTTTTTAAAAAACCCTTCCAACATGAAAGCGTCTATTCCTCAGGCCGCTCATGTCCGCATAGTCACCGTGCCGGTGCGTGGTATAATCAAATATGAAATATATGGTATGCCTGCATTACAATTGGAAACCCAAAATTAGCCGGGGAGAATGAACATGGCCGCAAACAAGCTACTTGAGCTGAAAGAGGCCGGGCAGTTTATTTGGCTTGACAGCCTCAGCCGCGATATGCTTAAAAACGGAGAACTCGAACGGTCCATAAAGGAGGACGGTATTGGCGGCGCGTTGTACAGCCCCACGCCGTTTCAGAAGGCCCTTGAGGGCAGCGACATATATGACCGCTCCCTCGACGAAATGGTACGGCGCGGCGTCCACTCTGAGCGGGAGCTTCTGTTAAACCTTGTAATCGACGATGCCCGCGAGGCCGCGAGTATATTTACAGCGGTCTATCAGGATTCCGGCGGCAAAGACGGGTACTCGTGCTTCGAGGTCGCGCCGGACCTCGCTTATGATGCAGACGAGATAGTGAACGAGGCGGAGCGGATGTACCACGAGTGCGGCAGGAAAAATATAGCCATCAAGGTACCCGCCTCGGAACAGGGGCTTGAAGCGTTTGAACGGCTGACCAGAGAAGGAATAAATGTCTGCCTCACGCTCATTTTTTCGCCCGGTAAGTACGAGGCGGCAGCCGAGGCGTACATGAGGGGAGTCGCGCAGAGGCTTGGCGACGGCCGTTCGGTAGACACCGTCTGGTCGGAGGCGACCTGTCATGTGAGCCGTCTGGATACGCTCGCCGATAAGGTGCTCGACGAGAAACTGCCCGTGGCTGGTACGGATGTCGAAGAGGCCCGCGTGAGGAGCCTTTACGGTAAGGCTGGCTTCTCTGTCGCCAGACTGGTTTACAGAAGTTATCAGGAGATATTCGGTGGCGAGAAATTCAAAGGCCTTGCGCAGAAGGGCGCAAACCCCTTGAGGATTTTGTGGGGCAGCACGCTGACGCGCAACCAACGGTACAGCGAGATAAAATACATGGAAGAAGTCATCGCTCCCGGCACCATAATAGCGGCGCAGGCCGAAACCCTGAAACGCTTCCGCGAGCAGGGCAAAATAAAGATGGCGTTCGACGAACTTCAGGAGGCGAGGTCGGTGATCGAGAAACTGTCTGCCGTCGGCATAACAACGGACGCGCTCGTTCAGCAGCTTGAGAAAGAAGGGATAAAAAACTATTCGGACGCGTATTTCGACCTGTTGGAGGCGGTCGCTATAAAGAGGGACAAGATGATCGAAAAGGCGGCCTGAAGAAATAATCAGCAGGACCGAAACAGCAGCCATGCCAGGACTGATATTGCCATCGAGGCTATAGCCGCGCGCTCGAAGGTGATGAGGTCTTTGTGTGTTTTATAAAACGGCTCCGTTTCGGCAGCTTTGGCGGCCGTCGCTGCGTTGCCCGCATCCTCGACGGCCTCTGCCCTGCTGACTGAAATCAGGATGCTCTCCTCCGAGAAAATCGGTTCAAGGATGCCTTCGTCTATCAGCGGCGCGGCAGGGTCGAAAGAAAGCTCCTCGGGGGCCATGTCCTTCAGCATTTTATAGTTACCATACATAACGTCCATGTCATGCTTGCGCAGCCTGCACCCGCTCCGCCCGGCTGCGTTGTCCAGGTAAATCACGGGCCCGAGCCTTAAAGCCTCCGGTCCTTCGAACTGGCAGCCGAGATGCTCTGAAAGAAGGTCTTCGCGCACACGATTGATGTTTTGGACAAGTTTGGC
>DASXVI010000302.1:0-4371 GCA_036504315.1 Nitrospirota bacterium | reverse complement strand
ATTCTTTCAGGATTTTTATGGAATTGATTATAATCAAGAATATGGCCGCTAATGCTATGCCCGCGCCTGGAATCCCGTAATACATGGTCAGCCCTCCTATGATTAGCCGTTTACCTTCTCAATTTTAAGCCTGTGCCCGTCATTGCCGATTACCCTGACGCGTGCGCCCCGCCCGACCGGCTCGTCCGCGTAAGCGCTCCAGTATGCGCCATCGGCATAAATTTCTCCGTCCGTGAAAATATCCGTCTTTGCCTCGCCGACCCGGCCTGTTAGCGCGGCTATGCCCGTCAACGCCTTGGTCTTATGGGCTCTGACCGCAACCCTTACGAGTATTGCCATGAAGGCCGCAAGCACCGCGACCACAGGCATTATCAGCTTCAGGGATATCCGCATGAACGGCAGCGGCGAGTCGAACAGCATAATCGAGCCGAGCGCGAGCGAGACCACCCCCGCCACCGAGAGCAGGCCGTAGCTCGTAATCTTTATCTCGGCTACAAAGAACAGTATGGCAAGCATTATGAGCAGGATGCCTGCGTAATTCACGGGCAGAGTCTGGAAGGCGTAGAACGCGAGTATGATGGAGATGCCGCCGACGACTCCGGGCAGTACCAGCCCAGGGTTGGACAGCTCGAAGAAGAGGCCGAGGATTCCGGCCATCATCAATATGTATGCGATATTCGGGTCGGATATCACGCCGAGCAGCTTGAGCCTGAACCCTTGTTCGGCATTCTCTACCTTGACGCCTTTTGTGGCGAGCGTAACCTTTCCGGCAGCGGTGACAACTACCCTACCGTCCACCTCCGACAGCAGTTCTCCGAGGTTTGCGGCAACGAGGTCGATAACCTTCAATTTCAGCGCCTCGTTCTCGGAAGCCGATACGCTCTTTCTGACCGACTCCTCCGCCCAGGCGGCGTTCCTGCCATGCCTGTCCGCTATGCTTCGTATATAGGCAGCCGCATCGTTTTCCACCTTCTCCGACATCGTCTTGTCAAGCTGCTGGCCGGTCATCGAGACGGGGTGCGCCGCGCCGATGTTTGTGCCGGGGGCCATTGCGGCAATATGCGAGGATAGCGTAATGAACACGCCAGCGGACGCGGCCCTCGCGCCTCCGGGCGAGACATAGGTTATCACCGGCACTGCGGAGGCGTCAATAGCCTTGATAATGGCACGCATCGAGGTATCAAGCCCGCCCGGAGTGTCGAGCAGTATGACCACGGCGTTGCAATGCCGGTCTTCGGCGTCTTTTATGGCTTTCTGGATTATCTCGGACGAAACCGGGTTGATGGGCCCATCCACCTTGACGGCTATTATGGCCTGCCGGACCGGAACAGGTTGAACCGCACTGGACGAGGTTATCGGGGAGAATAACAAAATAATAAAGGCAAACGCCATGGCGGCAGTCATGGCGGCGGGACCGCGATACTTCGGTATGTTCGTAATTTTCACGGCCAACCCCCTTCATTATTATATGTTGGCCACGCCTGAAAGTCAACGGCGGGCGGCTATTTCATTATCTCTATCCTTGCTTTAGAGCGGAGTTCGGTTATGTAGTCGTCGAGCTTGGCTTCGGTCTGTTTCTCTACCAGAAGGTTATTTATCTGCTCCTGAACCTCACCGAACCCCTTGCCGTCGAATTTGGCCCTGTTATCGCCGTAGAATTTTTTTTGCTCATCCAGGGTAACCCGGACAAAGTACCTTACACGCTTGTCCACATACTTGACTGCAAGCAACTGGTCTTTAAGGCTGTCTTTGAGCTCGTCCTCGGTCAGTCCGTCACGGGAAAGCGCATCTTTGAAATCTTCTTCGGAAGCGAATTCGTCCTTGATGGATTTTACCGCCTCATCCGCCTCCTGCCCGGTTACCTGGACTATATCGAACTTGCGGGCCTCCTCGAGTATCAGCATCCTGTCTATCAGCGAATCAAGTATGGACATCCGAAGCGCCTCTCCGGCCGGGCCAGTCCTGCCCCGGTTGAAGCTCTCAATTTCCACAGACCGGTCAAGTTCGCTTTGCGTGATGACTTTGTCATTCACTACCGCGACAATTTTGTCAATCAGGTACGCATCAGCCGTTTGTGCCGTCAAGCCGGTCAGTGCCATTATTAGAGCCGCAATAAGTTGTCTCATCAGAACGCCTGCCCTATTGTGAAGTGGAGCACGGCCCTGGATTCGCCGGGCAGAGGGTTTAAATTGAAACCATAGTCAAGCCTTATCGGCCCTACCGGCGTGTTGTACCTGAGCCCGACGCCCGCACCGTAACGCAAGCCGCTCGAGCCGGTCTGCTTGAAGTTGGCAACGGACACTTCTTTGTTCAACAGCCAGGCGTTGCCGGCGTCCAGGAATGTCACCAACCCGAAATCGTAGGGAAGCGGGAAGCGCAGCTCGGTGTTTACAAGAAGCATCGAGTCGCCGCCTAAAAGTGAATTATCCCTGCCCCTTGGCGATACGTTTTCAAACTTGAAACCCCTGAGGCTCGAAGCGCCGCCGAGGAAGAACCTCTCGCTGATCGGGATTTCGAATTTCTGTTTTGTGTAGCCAACTATCCCGCCCCTGCCGGATACGCCCAGGACGATGCCCTTGTAGACTGGAAAATAATGGCTCGACTGGGCCGTTAACTTAACGAAGTCTACCGTGGAACCCAGGTATTTTGAAGCATATTTCAATATTACAGCCTGGACGGAACCCCGGGTCGGGTTGAAGGGGTTATCACGGTAATCTATAATAGCCGACGGCGAAAGACTGCCGATATTAGCCTTCTTCCTGTCTTCCGGCGCAAGCACCGCACCGGACCGCACATTGCCGAATTTTATCCTTTCGAACTGGTATGCAAAGGTGGTCGTTATATGCTCGCCGAAAGTCTTGTCGAGGCCGACCAAAGATATTTTATCATTTATATGGTAATTGGGCTTCTGGGAGTCGAGCGTGACCAGGCTGGCGTGGAAGTCCAGTTTGCGTCCAAGGAACCATGGCCAACGGTAGCTGACAAGATACTTGGTTTCCCTCTGGCTCACGTCGCTGCGGGCCGATATCCTGTGGCCCATCCCGAAAAGGTTTCTGTATGATACCTCCCCGAAGCCCCTGACCCCGTCATAATCTCCATAGCCGAGGCCGAACTCGACAGCCCCGGCATTTTTCTCCCGGAGGTTCACGACAAGGTCTTTCACCGGCTCCACTTTTTCAGGCTCAACAGGCTGTATCCTCACCTGGCTGAAAAACCCGAGCTTGTATATTTTCTGCTGGCTGCGAAGCAGCTTTTCATAATCGAGAGGGTCGCCGGCAGCAACGAGCAGTTCCCTGCGTATTACAATGCTTTTGGTATCCTCAAGACCGCGAATGACAATCCTGCCGACGGTCAGCTTCATGCCTTCGTTTATTTTGTAAACCAGCTTTACGGACTTGCCATCCTCCGAGAATTCCCGTTCGGTATCTATCGTCGCCCGGATAAAGCCGTGCTGCGAATACAGGTTCAGGACCGCGTCCTGGTCTTCCTTCTGCTGCTGCGGGTCGGCAGGCGAGCCTTTATTTTCCTTCAGTACCGCCATGATATCTTTCGTCTGCAACGCCTTGTTGCCGGTGATGCCGACCTCGCTCACTAAGGTCTTCGGCCCCTCGATAATATCTATCGCGACGACGGCGTGCCGGCTGTCCTTGCTGAAGCTGATGTCCCGCGCGCTGACCTCGGTCTTAAGAAAACCTTTCGTCTGGTAGAATGTTTTTATCCTGTCAATATCCCGTTCAATCGCTCCTGTAGTTACCTTCCTCGAACCGAAGATGGGCTTCTCGTTCAGCTCCATAATTGCCAAAAGTTCTTTGTCGGTTACCTCCCGGTTGCCGTCCAACTCAACCTTGTCCAGCTTTACCTTCGGGCCTTCCTTCACCAAAAAAGTTACCGAGGCGACAGGCGGGTCGAGAGATTCTTCCGTCCTGGAGGTGACCGATGCGAAGAAATACCCCTCGTTCTGATAATACTCCGAGAGCTTGTCGAGGTTTTCGGATATATTCTCGTCGCTGAGGTCCTTGTCTTCCCAGAAGGTAAGCACCTTTTTCAGTTTCCTTGAGGAAATGGAGCCGTTGCCGGTAAAATTAACCTCCAGCTTCGGGCCGGACACAATCTTGAAAGTGACCGTCGCAAGTTCATCTTTGTACTCGATTACCGGCTCATCGACTTCAACCTTGACAAAGTCCCGGGCCAGAAAAAACTCGGAGAGGGCGCTGACCGAGTCGTCGAGGTTCTCCCTCCTGAGTATTTTCCCCTTCTTTACAGATAACTTCTTCAGCAAATTCTCGACCGGTAAGGTCGGCGTGCCGGTTATAAGCACGTCCTTGACCCGAGTGGGCGCGTGCTCGTTTATCATTATTTCCAGCCTGGCTT